>NZ_JBQQCE010000216.1:0-15795 GCF_052245645.1 Streptomyces sp. KR55
ACACCCGCCTGCTCCACCGGCCACCACCCCCTGTGCCCTTCCTAGCGTCCACGGCGTGCTTGCGCCAGGGCCTGTCCGGCGGATCAGGTCGCAGATGTGCGTGCCAGACCCCGCGTCTGCGGCATGATCCGCCGGACAGGCCCTACTTCAGGCGGACAGCACGTCCAGCAGGCGGTCGACGTCGGCGGGCGTGTTGTACAGGTGGAAGGCTGCGCGCAGATTGCCCGCGCGGTCGGAGACCTCGACGCCGGCGCGGCTCAGGTCGGGCTGGCGCTGTCCGAGGCCCGGCACGGAGACGATCGCCGAGCCGGGCGCCGGGACGGGTTCGTGGCCGAGCGTGGCCAGGCCCGCGCGGAAGCGGTCGGCGAGCGACAGGTCATGCGCGTGTACGGCGGCCACGCCGAGCTCCTCGACCAGGGCCAGAGAGTGCCGGGCGCCGGTGTAGGCGAGGAGGGCGGGGCTCTCGTCGAACCGGCGGGCGGAGTGGGCGAGTTCCTTGACCGGGCCGTAGGTGCTGTCCCAGGGGTGTTCGCCGGCCGCCCAGCCCGCGAAGACGGGAGTGAGTCCGCCGAGGTCCTCCGGTACGACGAGGAAGGCCACGCCGCGCGGGCAGACGACCCACTTGTAGGCGACGGAGGAGACGTAGTCGAAGTCGTCCGCGGCGAGCGGCAGCCAGCCGACGGCCTGGGACATGTCGATGAAGGTGCGCGCCCCGTGCGCGCGGGCCGCCTCGCGGATCGCCGGCAGGTCGGCGATCCGGCCGTCCGCCGACTGCACGGCGCTCACGGCGACGAGCGCGGTGTCCGGGCGGACCGATTCGGCGAGCCGCTCCAGGGGCACGCTGCGCACCTTCAGGTCCCGGCGGACGTGGAAGGGGTTCACGAGGGAGCTGAAGTCGGCCTCGGCGGTGAGCACCTCGGCGCCCTCGGGCAGCGCGGCGGCGATCAGCCCGCTGTGCACGGCGACGGAGGCACCGGCCGCGACCCGGCTCGCCGGCACCCCGACGATCCGGGCGAAGGCGGCCCGGCAGGCCTCCACGTCGGCGAACATGTCCTGCGGCACGCCTTCGGCCAGGGACAGTGCGGCGGCGTGCAGCGCCGCCACCGTGCGGGCCGGCAGCAGGCCGGTGCTCGCGGTGTTGAGGTAGGTGTTCTTCGGGGCGAACTCGGCGCGGACGAGGCTCTCGAAGGTCTCCATGGGTCCACTCTGCGGTCCCGGGAAGCCCACGTCCATTGCGTATTTCTACGTGGTTTCCCTAAGGGCCGCTTATGGACCGGCCCTCACCTGCGGCTTCAGTGCTGCGGCACCGCGCACCCGTCCGGACCGCACGCCTCGGCGCCCGCGTCGTCGATCAGCTTCAGCGGCGACCGCTCGCCCCACGCCTGCGTGAGTGCCTGGCCGAACATCTCGGCGGGCTGCGCGCCGGAGACACCGTACTTCCGGTCGAGGACGAAGAACGGCACCCCGGTGGCACCGAGCTGCGCGGCCTCCCGCTCGTCGGCCCGGACCTCGTCGGCGTAGGCACCGGGGTCGGCGAGCACCTTGCGGACGCCGGCCTCGTCGAGCCCGGCGGCGACGCCGATCTCCACCAGCCGCTCGTCGTCGTTGAAGACGGACCGCTCCTCGGCGAAGTTCGCCTCGTACATCAGCTGGACGAGCTCGCCCTGCCGGCCGTGTTCCTTGGCGAAGTGCAGCAGCCGGTGCATGTCGAAGGTGCTGCCGTGGTCCCGGCCGCGGGTCCGGTACGTCAGCCCCTCGGCGGCGGCCTGCGCCCCCAGGTTGTCCTCGCCGGCCTGCGCCTGGGCCTCGCTCATGCCGTACTTCTTCGCGAGCATCGTCAGCACGGGCTGCACGTCGTCCTTGGCCCGCCCGGGGTCCAGCTCGAACGACCGGTGCACGACCTCGACCTGGTCGCGGTGCGGGAACTCCGCCAGCGCCTTCTCGAAGCGGGCCTTGCCCACGTAGCACCAGGGGCAGGCGATGTCGCTCCAGATCTCGACGCGCATGGGTTCTCGCTCTCTCAGGCTCGTACCGGGTACGGAGACTCCCTCCGCCGGTGCGTGAACGTTCAAGCGACCGGTTTCATTCCCGTACGCCGGCTCAGCTGCCGTCCCGCAGATCCCGCGGCCAGCTCGGCCGGAACTCGATGTGGTCGTACGTCACCACGCATCCCTCCCCCAGCGGCGACTGGGTCATGAAGCCGACCAGGGCCGCTCCCGTCTCCTTCTCGCCGCCCAGTGTGAACAGCCGCACGAAGGTCCAGCGCTCGCCGTCGCGGGAGGCGTGGAAGGCGAACGCCCTGCCGGTGCGGCTGACGCGGAGCCAGACGCTGCTGCCGTCCACGACGAAGGAGTTCGCGTCGTCGGAGTGGCCCCGGGTCACCACCGTGCACACGGTGGGCAGATCGGGCGAGCGCTCCAGGCAGAGCTTCGCCCACGCCCGCTCACCGACGTGCACGTACAGCACGCCCGCGTCGAAGGCGGCGGCGAAGCCGACCGTGACATGGGCGATCAGCTGGAAGTCCCCCTCCGGCGCACCCAGCAGCCGGGGCGCGTCGGAGGCGGAATCCAGGGCCTCGCCCGTGGGTGGCACGAAGCGGTCCTGGCGGGCTCCCGCCCAGCCGGTGAGCGCGCCGTCCTCGTACGACCAGTGGCCGTCGGGGCCATAGGTACGCAGCGGAAACGGGAGTTCGGGGAGTTCGAAGTCCATCCCGCCAGTGTTCCAGCCGGGCCGGGAGCCCTGCCCACCGGTCGGTGGAACGGGGTCAGAGCTCCCGGCAGACATACCTGATGAAGCCGCTCGGAACTCCATCCGGCCGTTGAAACGGCGCGACAGCCCCAGCGGGTGCTTGACGAACTGTCACGCCTGCCTCCCGGCGTCGGCGTCGGCCTCGGCCCGGTGGGGGTGACGACGACACCGACGGTGCACCAGACGGTTCTTGTCACCTGGGCGACCATGGACTTGGAGCCCCGATGGCTGTCCAAGTGGCCTACTGGTCGAGGTCGCTGCTGTGCCCAGCACCAAGTCCCTTACCCGGCACTGGAGTTCGACCCCGGTGAATCGGCCCGCCATCCGTCCCATCCGCACCTCGAATCACGCCGTGGCCGTTCCTGTTCCGGCCGGGTCCAAGCAAGATCGCGAAGTCAGACTGGACCATTAGGCCATAAATAGACACATCTCGCACGGCTCGGTACGGTCGAATTACAGGCGCTACAGCTGCAGCAGTGATCAGCGAGCAGAGAAGTCGGCGTCAGAGGCCGGAATCCACCGGCCCGAATGGTACCCAGCGCATCGCGCTGCTGTGCAGGTAACCGGTCCCGGTCCGCAACCTCACAACTGACGCTCCGACCGGGGCAAGTCACCGTCTGCACGTACCAGTCTCGAAGGAAGAAGATACCTATGCGCCCGAAGCGAACCATCGCACTAGTGGCGAGCCCCCTCGTCGTGGCCGCAGCCCTGGCGCTCCCAGCCACGGCCATGTCGCAGAACTCGGACGCCTCGGTGGCGTCCGCCCCGCAGGCCCCGAACCAGCCCACTCCCACTCCCACAGATCGGCGTCCCCCCGGCGAGCAGCCTCCCCCTCCTACCCCGACGCCGACGAGGACACTTACACCGACCCAGCTGGGCAATCGGGACGGACGGGTGGCCGGGAGGGTTGACGGCGAAGACTGCAATTACCGCCAGTCCTTTGCGCCGAAGCAGACAAACTCGAGGTACCGGGCGGCTTACACCCAAGCTTACGAGCGGAACTACGACGCGACCTGCGTCGAGGAGGAGTAGAGCATGTCGCGGAGCCGGACCTCGCCCCACTCGCGCATGGCGGGCCGCGCGTAGCCATCCGCCCGCCCGGTGGCGCCCGCATTCCGGGTCAGGGTCGCCATCACGCACGCCCGCCCGTCGTGGTCCTCGGACACACGACAGGCGGGCGAACCGCCGGAACCGACGGCCCAGGGAACACGCTTGGCGCAACGCGCACGGCCGGACGCCCCGAACATGGGGCGCCCGGGCGTGCGTACGCCGGCCTGGGCCGGCCGGGTCAGACCTCCATCCGCCCGTTGAACCGCCGCGGCAGCCCGAGCGGGTTGTCGTCGCGCAACTCCGGCGGGAGCAGCGCCTCGGGCGTGGTCTGGTACGTCACCGGGCGCAGCCAGCGCTCGATGGCGGTGCCGCCCACCGAGGTGGAGGTGGACGTCGTCGCCGGGTACGGGCCGCCATGGTGCTGGGCGGGGGCGACTGCAACCCCCGTCGGCCACCCGTTCACCAGCACACGCCCCGCCAGCGGCGTCAGCTCCGCAAGCAGCTCGGGCCCGCGCCCCTCCCCCGCGGCCTCCTCCGTCGAGAGGTGAACCGTCGCGGTGAGATTCCCCGGCAGCCGCGAAAGAACGGCCTTGGCCTCGGCCTCGTCCTCGTAGCGGGCGACGACGGTCACCGGCCCGAAGCACTCCTCCAGGAGCAGGTCGTACTCCCCCTCCTGCGCGAGCTTCTCCGCCGGAACCGTGAGAAAGCCCGCGCTCACCGTGTGCTCGCCGCCCGCGCCCGGCGTCACGGGCGACTCCACGTCGGGGAGTTCCGCACGCTCCGCGACACCGGCGACGAAGTTGTCCCGCATACGGTGGTCGAGCAGCACGCCCGCCTCGGTGTCGCTGACCGCCTCCGTCAGCGACTTCACCAGCCGGTCCCCGGCCGCACCCTGCGGCGCCAGCACGAGACCCGGCTTCACGCAGAACTGTCCGACGCCCAGCGTCATGGAGCCGGCGAGCCCGCCGCCGATCTGCTCGGCGCGCTCCGCTGCCGCGGCCTCGGTGACGAGCACCGGGTTCAGGGAGCCCAGCTCGCCGTGGAACGGGATCGGCACCGGACGCGCGGCGGCGGCGTCGAACAGGGCCCGCCCCCCTCGTACGGAACCGGTGAAGCCCGCCGCGGCGACCAGCGGGTGCTTGATCAGCTCGATGCCCGCCTCGAAGCCGTGGACGAGGCCCACGACCCCCTCGGGGATGCCGTGCTCCGCGGCGGCCCGGCGCAGCACGGCCGCGACCAGCTCGGACAGCGCGGGGTGGTCGGGGTGGGCCTTGACGACCACCGGGCAGCCCGCGGCGAGCGCGCTCGCGGTGTCGCCGCCGGCGACGGAGAAGGCGAAGGGGAAGTTGGAGGCGGAGTAGACGGCGACGACGCCGAGCGGGACCTTGTAGCGGCGCAGGTCCGGGATGGGCGGGGTGGCGGTGTCGTCGGGGTGGTCGATGACGATGCCGAGGAAGGCGCCCTCGTCGACGATGTCGGCGAAGGCCCTCAGCTGGAAGCAGGTACGGGCGAGTTCACCGGTGAGCCGGACCGGGCCGAGCGCGGTCTCGGCGTCGGCGGCCTCGACGAGCTGGTCCTTGGCGTCCTGGAGCCGGTCGGCGGCGGTGCGCAGGAAGGCCGCCCGGACCGTGCGGTCGGCGAGGTCGCCGCGGACGGCGTGGGCGGCGCGGACGGCAGCGTCCACCTCCTGGGCCGTGGCCTCCACCGCAACCTGTTCACGCTGCTTCCCGGTTCGGGGGTCGACACTCCAGACTGGTGCTGCTGCCACCGCGGGTCCCTCCACACATGTATTGCCGCAGTTCTGGGTCATCCACCAGGGTTCGTTCGATATACTGAACACTGTCTCTGATGGTGAATATGCTGTTGGAGACTATTTCCCGTCGAACGAAGGGGTCAAGGGCGATGTCGGCAGGCGAGACGGGGGGCGGGGCGCAGGTCAAGTCCGCGGTACGGACGGTTGAGCTGCTCGAGTACTTCGCTGGACGCCCAGGTATGCACTCGCTCGCGGCGGTCCAGGAGGCCGTGGGCTATCCCAAGTCGAGCCTGTACATGCTGTTGCGCACGCTCGTGGACCTCGGCTGGGTGGAGACCGACGCGACGGGCACGCGGTACGGGATCGGCGTACGGGCGCTGCTGGTGGGGACGTCGTACATCGACGGTGACGAGGTGGTCGCGGTGGCCCGGCCGACGCTGGACCGGCTGTCGGACGACACGACGGAGACGATCCACCTCGCGCGCCTGGACGGGACGAGCGTCGTCTACCTGGCCACCCGGCAGTCGCAGCACTACCTGCGCCCCTTCACCCGCGTCGGCCGCCGCCTCCCCGCGCACTCCACCTCCCTCGGCAAGGCGCTGCTGAGCACGTACACGGACGAGCAGGTCCGCAAGATGCTGCCGGAGACCCTCCCCGCCCTCACCGAGAACACCATCACCGACCGGGAGAAGCTGATCGAGGAGCTGCACCAGGTACGGGAGCAGGGGTACGCCGTGGACCGCGAGGAGAACACGCTGGGCCTGCGCTGCTTCGGCGTGGCGATTCCCTACCGCACGCCGGCCCGGGACGCGATCAGCTGCTCGATCCCGGTGGCCCGCCTCACCCCGGCGCACGAGCAGAGGGTGAAGGACGCCCTGTTCGACGCCCGCGACCGGCTGACCCTGGCCACTCGTAGGCTCTGACTCCATGGATGTGGAACTGCGCGAGGTCCACGACAGCGACCTGCCCGTCTTCTACCGGCAGATGAACGACCCGGAGGCCCTGCGCATGGCGGCCTTCGCCCCCGAGGACCCGGCCGACCGGGACGCCTTCGACGCGCGCTGGAAACGGATCCGCACCTCGTCGGACGTCCTGCGCACGATCCTCGCCGACGGAGACGTGGTGGGGAGCGCGGCCGTGTACGGGGAGCCGGGCGAGCGCGAGGTGACCTACTGGGTCGACCGCGCGTACTGGGGCCGGGGTGTCGCCACGGCCGCCCTGCGGGCGCTGCTCGCCGAGGTCCCCGAACGCCCGTTGTACGCACGGGCGGCGGCGGACAACGAGGGCTCGCTGCGGGTACTCACGAAGTGCGGCTTCCAGGTCAGGGCCCGGGCCCGGGGATTCGCGCACGCGCGCGGCGAGGAGATCGACGAGCTGGTCCTGGCGTTGGAGGGTTGAGCGGGCCTCCCCCATGCGGCGGAGACGGATCACCGTCGCGCAGGAGGTGGGCCCCTGCCGTCGCGCGGGAGCGTGGACGCATGACGCAGACACTCGCTTCCGAGCAGGTGACGCCCACCGTCGGGGCCGACCGGTCCCGTCGGTTGCTGCGCGCCGTCGCGATCGTCTCCTGTGTGCCGTATCTCGCGCTCAAGGTGGCCTGGATCGCCGGGAGTCACATCGGGATCCCTCAGGGCAGCTCGCTGCTGGAGCACCGGGGGAGCATGGCCGTCGCCAACGGCATCACGGTGCTCATGGACGCGGCCGTGATCGTGCTCGCACTGGTGCTGACCCGGCCGTGGGGGCTGCGGGTCCCGGCGTGGCTGCTGGCCTTCCCGGTGTGGGTGGCCACCGGCCTGCTCGCGCCGATCATGGCGGGCTTCTCGATCCAGCTCCTGGCCGACGCGCTCGCGGGCACCCCGGGGATCGCCCCCGGCGACAGCGAGCCGTTCCTCGACGCCTGGGTCTTCGGGGTCGTCTACTCGGGGTTCATCGTGCAGGGGCTCGCCCTCGGCGCCCTGTTCGTGCTGTACGCCCGGGACCGCTGGGGCCGGTTGTGGCAGGGGCGGGTCTGGGAGCTTCCGGTCGGCGCGATCGGGGCGGCCCAGCGGGCGGTCGCGGCGGCGGCCGGCGTGCTCGCCCTGCTGCCCCTCGCCGTGCACGTCCTGTGGGCGTGCGGCGGCACCGCCGGCCTCGACGAGGCCCGGATCGCCGACCGGACGAGTAGCTTCCCCATCATGGAGGCGCTGTCCGCCGCCTTCCTCGCCATGGCCGTCACCGGCGGCTTCCTGCTCGCCTTCCGGCGCGGCCGGGCCCTGCCCGTCAAGCTGCCCCTCGCCCTCGCCTGGGTCGGCTCCGCCGCCACGGTCTGCTGGGCGGCCTGGTTGTCGCTGGCGCCTCTCACCGACGTGGCCGACGGGCCGACACCGGTGATGAACCTGGCCTACGCTGGCCAGATGATCGTCGGCATCCTCGTCGCCTGCCTCGGCGTCCACTTCCTCGCGGAGCGCGACGCGTGCCGGAAACGTCGTACGGCGTGAGCGAGTTCGCCCGGTTCCTGTTCGGTCGGCAGACGCGTCGCCGATGGCTCCATCTGATCATCGGCGGCGCGCTCGCCATGCCGTACGTCTTCGTCGGCCAGCTCGTCGTCGGTCCCGCCACCGACTCCCGGTACGTCTTCAACGACCTGCCCCTGCAACTGCTCTCCTTTGCCCTCGGGTTGCCCCTGGCCGCGGTCACCTCGGTGCTGTTCCCGCTGACCCGGCCGCTGGAGGCCGGCGCGGTGCGGTGGCTGTGCGGGGTCGACCGGGACCGGCTCGCCTACGGGCCGGCCCGGACACGGGACGCCAAGGGGCGTACGGCGGCCTGGTTCACGCTGCATCTCGGGCTCGGCGGGATCATCTCCGGGATGTCGCTGGCGGTGCCGCCGTTCGCGGGCTTCCTCGTCGCGCTGCCGCTGATCGTGTGGCTGGGCGGTACGGAGTTCGTCGAGTTGCCCGAAGCCCTCGAACAGACCTGGGTGGTGGCGCTCGCGCCGGTCGCGGGCACGGCGACGCTGCTCGCGCTCGCCGGCTGCGCGGCCGTCTGTGGCGCGCTCCTCGCCCGCTGGGCGCCCGCGCTGCTCGGCCCCACGCCCGAGGACCGGCTCGCGGCGGCCGAGGCCCGCGCCGCCGACCTCGCCGTACGCAACCGGCTCGCGCGCGAGTTGCACGATTCGGTCGGCCACGCGCTCAGCGCCGTCACCCTCCAGGCGAGCGCGGCCCGCCGAGTCCTCGACACCGACCCGGAGTTCGTCCGCGAGGCCCTGGCCGCGATCGAGGACACGACCCGGCGCACGGTCGGTGAACTCGACGCCGTGCTCGGCGTGTTGCGGGACGGCGACGCCCCCGGTACGGCCCCGGCGCCCACCCTCGCCGCCGACCTCGACTGCCTCCTGCGCCGCACCCGCGCGAGTGGGCTGCGGGTGACCGCCACGGTCGACGCCGACCCCGCGGCCCTGCCGCCCGTCCTCTCCCGCGAGGCCTACCGCATCGTGCAGGAGGGGCTGAGCAACGCCCTCAAGCACGCCGGTGACGGGGCGGCCGTACGGCTGCGGATCGAAGTGACCGACGGGCACCTGGAGATCACCGTCGAGAATCCCGTCGCCCCCACCCCCGAGCTCCGCCCCGGTGGCGGTCACGGCCTGCGGGGCATCGCCGACCGGGCGCGGCTGCTGGGCGGGACGACGCGGGCCGGCGCCGCGCAGGGGATGTGGCGGCTGTACGTACGACTTCCCACGAAGGGACCCGCATGACGACCCGCCCGCCCATCCGCGTCGTCCTCGCCGACGACGAGCGCATGGTGCGCACCGCCCTGCGCGCCATCCTCTCCGCCGAGCCGGACCTGGAGGTGGTCGGTGAGGCGGCGACCGGGGCCGAGGCCGTGTCCGTCGTGCGGGAGCGGCGGCCCGACGTGGTCCTCATGGACGTGCGCATGCCGGAGATCGACGGCATCCGGGCCACCGAGCAGATCCTGGCCACGCTCGACGAACCGCCGCGTGTTGTCGTCGTGACCACCTTCGAGAACGACTCCTATGTGTACGACGCCCTGCGCGCCGGAGCCGCCGGATTCCTGCTGAAGCGGGCCGACGCCGACGCGCTCGTCCAGGCCGTACGGCTCGTCTCGCACAGCGACACCCTGCTGTTCCCGTCGGCCGTGCGCACGCTCGCGGCCGAGCACGCGCGCGCGTACCCCGCTCCACCGCCCTGGGTGGCGCGGCTCACCGGCCGCGAGAGCGATGTGCTGCGACTGATGGCGCAGGGCCTGACCAACGCGGAGATCGCGCGGCGCATGGAGGTCGGTCCGGCCACCGTGAAGTCGCATGTGGCTGCGATCCTGGCGAAGACCGGCACCCGGGACCGCACACAGGCGGTCATCGCCGCCTACGAGGCGGGCTTCATGAACGCTCGATGAGAAAACAGGGCGCAAGGGAACGATTGCCCCCATCCTGATCGTCCCTGGGAGTGGGATGAACAAGACGATCAGGCGGGCGTCCGTCTTCGTGCTGCTGCTGGTGTTCGCTCTGCTGGTCAGGGCGACCTGGGTGCAGTTCTACGAAGGCCAGGCGCTCGCGGACGACAAGGACAACCGGCGGAACGCGATCGAGCTGTACAGCGAGCCGCTCGGCAACATCGTCGTGGGCGGCGAGGCGGTCACCGGCTCGGCGCCGATGAAGAGCGGCGACCTCGCCTACCGGCGGACGTACACGGACGGCCCGCTGTACGCGGCGGTGACCGGCTACAGCTCGCAGGCGTTCGGGGCCACACAGCTGGAGGGCATCTACCGGGACCTGCTCGACGGAACCGACAACCGTCTCAAGAGCGTGCTGGACACGGTCACCAACAAGCGGTCGGACCCGGGCAACGTGATCACGACGATCGACCCGGATGTGCAGAAGGCGGCGTACGACGCGCTCGGCGACAAGAAGGGCGCGGCCGTTGCGATCGACCCCACGACCGGGAAGATCCTGGCGGTCGTCTCCACTCCGTCGTACGACCCATCGCGGATCACCACGGGTGACTCGGCCGCCTGGGAGCAGCTGACCAAGGACTCCGAGAAGCCGATGACGAACCGTGCGCTGCGCCAGCCGCTGCCGCCGGGTTCGACGTTCAAGCTGGTCGTGGCGGCGGCCGCGCTGGAGGACGGGCTGTACTCGTCGGTGGACGACAGGACCGTCAGCCCGGACCCGTACTCGCTGCCGCTGTCGTCCGACAACCTCACCAACGAGAACCCCAACGCCCCCTGCGAGAACGCCTCGATCCGCGTGGCGCTGCAGTACTCGTGCAACAACGTCTTCGGCAAGATGGCCGTCGACCTCGGCCAGGACAAGGTCCGGGCGATGGCGGAGAAGTTCGGCTTCAACGACGACGAGCAGGACGTGCCGGTGCGCGCGTACGAGAGCGTGTACCCGTCGGACATGGACGACGCACAGACGGCGCTCTCCGGTATCGGCCAGTTCGATGTCACCGCGACGCCGCTGCAGATGGCGATGGTGTCAGCAGCCATAGCCAACGACGGCAAGCTGGTCTCGCCGCATATGGTGTCGCAGATCACCGACAGCAGCGGTGATGTGCTGCAGGACTACGACGACAACGCCTCGACGGAGGAGATCGTGAGCTCCTCGACCGCCGAGCAGCTCCAGTCGGCGATGCAGACGGTGGTCGAGGACGGCACAGGGACGAACGCCCAGATACCCGGGGCCACGGTGGGCGGCAAGACCGGCACGGCCCAGCACGGCGAGAACAACAGCAAGACGCCGTACGCCTGGTTCACGTCCTACGGGAAGGCCGACGGCAAGGAGGTCGCCGTGGCGGTCGTGGTGGAACAGTCGGACGCGGCGCGTTCGGAGGTCAGCGGCAACGGGCTGGCGGCGCCGGTGGCCCAGGCGGTGATGGAAGCGGCGCTGAGGTAGCGCCGCTTCCAAAGGGGCGCGGGGCTGTATCGATATGCGGCTCCGCCGCGTGGGCGCGACCAGCCACAACGGAACCGCACTGGCCGCGCAGCGTCCTGCGTCCCTTACTTCACGCCCAGAACCTGCTCGATCGGGTCGATCGCGAAGTACACCAGGAACAGCACCGAGGTCCCCCACAGCAGCCAGTGGACCTCCTTCGCCTTGCCCAGCACCGTCTTGATCAGGACGTAGGCGACGAAGCCCGCGCCGATGCCGTTGGTGATGGAGTACGTGAACGGCATCACCGCGATGGTGAGGAACGCCGGGATGGCGATCTCGTACCTGTCCCAGTCGATCTGCTTGACCTGGGTCATCATCAGGAAGCCGACGGCGACCAGGGCCGGGGCGGCCGCCTGGAGCGGGACGATGGTGAGCAGCGGAGTGAAGAACAGGGCGAGGGCGAACAGGCCGCCGGTGACCAGGTTGGAGAAGCCGGTGCGCGAGCCTTCGCCGACGCCGGCCGCCGACTCGATGTAGGAGGTCGCCGAGGACGACGAGGCGGCGCCGCCCGCGACGGCCGCGGCGCCGTCGATCAGCAGGACGCGGCCGAGGTTCGGGACCTTGCCGTCCTTGTCCAGCAGTCCGGCCTCCGTGCTGATGCCGACGACCGTGCCCATGGTGTCGAAGAAGTCGGACAGGATCAGCGTGAAGATCAGCAGGACGACGGTGATGACGCCGACGCCGGGCTCGCCGAACGCGCCGAACAGGCTGAAGTCGCCGATCAGTCCGAAGTCGGGGGTGTCGACGACCTGGTCGGGCAGCTCGGGTGTGGTCAGGCCCCAGGTCTTGATGTCGGCGATGGAGTTGATGACGATCGCGACGACGGTCATGGTGACGATGCTGATGAGGATGGCGCCCTTGACCTTGCGGGCGAGCAGTCCGATGGTCAGCAGCACGCCGAGGCAGAAGACGAGAATCGGCCACCCGGTGAGCGTGCCGGAGCCGCCGAGCTGAACCGGCACCGTGGTGTTCGCGGCGTCCGGGATGCGGCTGACGAAGCCGGCGTCGACAAAGCCGATGAAGGCGATGAACAGGCCGATGCCGACGCTGATCGCCTGCTTGAGCCCCTGCGGGATGGCGTGCATGACGGCCTCGCGCAGCCCGGTGACGACAAGGACGCAGATCAGCAGGCCTTCGAGGACGATCAGGCCCATCGCGTCGTCCCAGCTCATCAGCGGGGCGATCTGGAAGGCGACGACCGCGTTGAGGCCGAGTCCGGCGGCCAGGGCGAGGGGCAGATTGCCGCCGATGCCCATGATGACGGTCATGACCGCGGCCACCAGGGCGGTGGCGGTGGTGAGTTGGACCGCGTCGAGCTGCTCTCCGTACTTGTCCCTGGCACTGCCCAGGATGATCGGATTCAGGACAAGGATGTAGGCCATGGTGAAGAACGTGGCGAAGCCGCCGCGTATCTCCCGGCCGAAGGTGGACCCCCGCTCGGATATCTTGAAGAACCCGTCGATGCTGTTCGCCGCCGGTGGCGGGGCACTTGGCCGGTCGGTCACCTTCTGCGTTTCGGACATGGCGGACACTCCTTGGCGCCTAAATGATCTGTGTGCGGATGCTGGCTGGATTGTTCCCTCGTTGAACCTGTTTCAGGTTTTCTCCGTGTTACGGAATCGGGTTCGGTCTGCCATACGGCGTTCGAAGTCCCGTACGAATCACATGAGTATCGCTGGTACAGTTCCGGATCTCATCCCGGCGTACGGCAGTTCGATGCCGGGCCAACGCTTCGAGGAGAGACCGCCCGTGGGGACAGTCGTCGACGACGCCGCCTCCGTGGAGTTCCATGCCTTCTTCGAGCGCCACTACGCCGAACTGGCCCGCCTGGCCCATCTGCTGACGGGTGAGGCGGACGCCGCCGACGATCTCGCGGCCGATGCGCTGCTGGCGCTGTGGCATCGCTGGGACCGGGTGCGCGCGGCCGACCATCCGGTGGCGTACGCGCGCGGAGTGGTCGCCAATCTGGCCCGCACCCGCATCCGCAGCGCAGTGCGCGAGCGGCGCCGGATCGCCCTGTTCTGGTCCCAGCGCGAGGAGAAGACCGAGAACCCGGACATAGCGGGCTCGGTGGATGTACAGGCGGCGCTGCGCCGGCTGCCGTTCCGCAAGCGGGCCTGTGTGGTGCTGCGGCACGCCTTCGATCTGTCGGAGAAGGACACCGCGCTCGCCCTGGGTGTGTCGGTGGGTACGGTGAAGAGCCAGACCTCGAAGGGAATGGCCGAGCTGCAACGATTGCTCGGCACACAACAGGCTCCGCAGAAGGTGCACGCGGCGATGGCGCGCACCGGTGAGGCCGGAGGAAGGGACCGATGACGATGCAGCGGGACGTGCACGGCGAGCTGCGCGCCCGGCTGCACGAGGCGGCCGAGGCGCACGAGCCCGACCGCGCGCGCATCCTGGCCCGGATCGAGCGCGGTATGACCGAGGAGGTCCGCGGCGGCAGCGGCCACCGGGCGACCCTCCCGCCGGCGTTCGGCTGGCTGCGGGTCGCGGGTGCGACGGCCGCGGTCGCGGGTGTGCTCGCGGTCGGCGGGTACGCGGTCGCGTCCGCGGTGAAGGAGGAGGCTCCCCCGCAGCGGAAGGTCGCCGTGTCGGCGACGCCCACGCCGTCGCCGGAGGCGACGAGCCGGCCGTCCGCGTTCCCGGTGGACCCGGAGCCCAGCAGCCCGGTGGAGTCCCGGGAGGAGCCCAGCTCGCCCCCGGCGCAGTCGCCGTCCGCCTCGGCGTCCGCACCGGCACAGCTGCCCGCCGACGCCGGCGTCGAGGACGGTCCGCTGTGGTCGGACGGCTCGGTGGACCCGCACAGCAACGACTTCTGGGCGCAGAGCAACATCACCGTCAAGACCAGCGAGCAACTGACCGAGCTGACCGTGCAGTTGAGGATCGCGCAGACCGGCGGGGTCTCCTCGACCGGTGCCTGGCGGTCACTGCCGGAGGACGACTTCACGCTGACGGTCGGCGAGCAGGACGGCTTCCTGGTGTACACCTGGGTGCTCAAGGAGGGCCGTACGGTCCCGGAGGGCGAGTGGGTGTTCGCCGGGCAGTACGACCACGAACGCGGCGGCCGGGACGCCAAGGACGACGGCTACGCGGCGACCGCGCGGGCGGGGTCCGAAGAGCTGTCCGTGGCGGGCGACTTCGCCGCCCAGGACGACGACTCGTCCGAGGGCGACTCGTAAAAAATTTCTGGAGACGCGGCAACCCATTCCTCACCGGTGACGACCACAAGGCGCAAGAGTCACCACCCACTTGAGGAATCGGTACATGACTGCACCAGCAGAACAGCGCGTGAGGCACCGCCGCCGGGTCACCAGGCGGCGGGCCGTGATCGGCTCCGTGGCCGCGCTCGGCATCACCGGAGCGGCGTTCGCCACCACGTCGCTGCTGTCCACCGCCGGCGCGGCGTCCAGCTGGCCGACCGCCAAGGGCAACAAGGCGGTGAGCAGCACCATCTCGGTGTCGGGCACGTACGACGGCGGCTACCAGCGTTTCTATGGCAGCGGCGAACTGGGCGGTAACGGCCAGGAGGAGGGCCAGGACCCGATCTTCCAGCTGAAGGACGGCGCGGTCCTGAAGAACGTCATCCTGGGCTCCCCCGCCGCCGACGGCATCCACTGCCAGGGCAGCTGCACGCTGCAGAACGTGTGGTGGGAGGACGTCGGCGAGGACGCCGCCACGTTCAAGGGCAAGTCGGCGTCGTCCGTCTACACCGTGCACGGCGGCGGTGCGAAGAGCGCCAGCGACAAGGTCTTCCAGTTCAACGGCGCGGGCAAGCTGGTCGTGACGAAGTTCCAGGTGTCGGACTTCGGCAAGCTGGTGCGCACCTGCGGCAACTGCTCGACGCAGTACAAGAACCGCTCGATCATCATCAACGACGTCGATGTGACGGCGCCGGGCAAGTCGATCGTCGGCATCAACTCCAACTTCGGCGACACGGCTGCCCTGCGCAAGGTGCGCATCCACGGCGACAGCAGCAAGAAGATGAAGGTGTGCACCCGCTTCCAGGGCAACAACACCGGTGCGGAGCCCAAGGAGCTCGGCAGCGGCCCGGACGGCACGCACTGCCGCTACACGGCCTCCGACGTCACCTACAAGTGAGTCGCTGAGAGCTGCCGGCCCGAGCCCCCCTCGGGCCGGCCTGTCGGACCGAGCCCCCCTCGTCCGGCACATGGAACGCCCCCGCCGGTGACGGCGAATTCCAGGGGTCGTTGCAACACAGTGATCAACTGGCTGTGGTCAGGAGCTTAGCGAGGCGCTCGGCTGGGGTTTCCCAGCCGAGCGTTTTGCGTGGGCGGCTGTTGAGTTCGGCGGCGAC
>NZ_JBQQCE010000217.1:0-15676 GCF_052245645.1 Streptomyces sp. KR55
GCCTGTGTCGTCGAAGGGCAGGTCGAGCCGGGTGATCCCGCGGACGCTTTTGCGCCAGCGGTCGAAGGCCGCCACGCAGGCGTCCTGCGCCGCGCTCCGCTCCGGGCCGTCGACGTAGGGGAAGCGGGCCATGGCGTAGTAGCGGACGGCGTCCAGGTTCCGGCCGCGGGCCTCGGCCGCCACCGCGAGCGACGACCAGGCGTGGGTCCAGGCGCCGGGACCCTCGTCCTTGGCGTCGTCGCTCAGCTGGTGCAGCACTCGGTGCAGGACGTCCGGGGGGACGCCCTGGGCGTACGCGTGCGGGAGGGCGAACCTGCGCAGCTCGGCCAGGGGGATCACCGGACCGCTCCTTTCTCTGCCGGGATGTCCCCCGGCTCCTTGTCCGGCAGGGGTGGGGGATCGCCGGCCGGCGGCCGGTCGCGCCCGCGGCCCGCGAGAAGCCGCGCGAGGCCGGGCGGGCAGAAGATCTCCAGCTGGGTGTCGAGGAACAGGGCGTGGAACCGCAGACAGGGTTCGGGGTCCGGCTCGGGCGTCGCGGTCATCGGCCCGCCACCGCCTCGTACAACTGCCGGAACGTGCGCGCCTGCAGCAGGTCGGCTACCGGGATCCGCCGTCCGGCGAGGCTCTCCACGACAGTCACCAGCCGCAGCAGCAGGACCGAGTCCCAGTCGGGGAAGTCGTCCAGCGGCCGGTCGAGGTCGTCGGCGTCGACGTGCAGGCCGAGTTCCTCCTCGAGGAGGATGCGGAACTCCGTGGGGTCGGCGAGTGCCGTGGTCATCACTTGTCTCCGTGTCCGTCGGTTGCCGCGTCGAAGGGTCCGAACGCCGCGTCCAGCCGCAGATGGGCGGGGGCGGGGGCGATGGTCGCGAGGTCGTGCCGGAAGTGGACGGCGTCCGGGTCGTCCCCGTCGCCGCCCAGGACGGCGAAGCCGTGGTCGGCGTAGAAGGAGGCGAAGGCCGAGTTGCGCGGCGAGGGCAGGTAGCGGCCCGTCACGGCGCTCGCCCCGGTGGACCGGGCGAAGTCCAGCACCGCCGCCACGCAGGCGCTCTCGATGCCCCGGGAGAACACCCGGCAGCTCAGCACGAAGTTGTCGATGCGCAGCAACTCGCCCTCGCGCCGCAGGAACAGCGCGCCGATCAGCCCGTGGTCGCCGAACCGGTCGCGGGCCCGGACCGCGATCACATGCCGGCCGGGGTGCGCCATCCGGTCGGCGACCTGCGGCACCTGGAGGCGCTCGGTGGCCAGGTGGAACTGGTTGGTGCGCAGGGTGAGCTGGGAGACCCGGGCGAGTTCGGACTCGTCCGGCGGGCGCAGGATCACCTCGATACCGAGCCCTTCGAGGTAGTCCTGGTAGGAGCCGACGTCCTCGCGGAACTCCTGCCGCAGTGCCTCGGTGCGGTAGCGGCCCGCCCGCTCCAGATCGGCCTCGGTCAGCTCGAACAGGTCGAACCAGCCGTCCGCCAGCAGCGCCGACGGGTGCAGGGCCGGCTCCTCGTCGACCGGGACCACGGCCACGTCGGGCAGCCGCTCCGCGACCAGCCCGCACTCGAAGAGGCTGTCGTCGACGAAGACGAAGCTGTCCAGGCCGAGGCCCAGCCGGTCGGCGATGTCCCGCAGATTGTCGTGCTTGGCCTTCCAGTTGGCGTTGACGCGCACGAAGTCGTCCTCGCGCAGCACCATGGCCGGGTGCCCCTTGAGCACCTCGCGCACCAGGTCGTCGTCGTTCTTGCTGCTGACGGCGAGCAGCACGCCCTGCGAGCCGAGCTGCCGCACCGTGCGCTGGAAGTCCTGGAACGCCTCGCCGCGCAGCCCCGCGCCGAGCTCGATGCCGTGCGGCCCGGCCTCGCCGAGCACCCCGCCCCACAGCGTCCCGTCCAGGTCGAGCACCAGCACCTTGCGGGTGCGGCCGAGGCGGGCCCGTACGACGTGGGCGGCCTCCCGGGCGTAGGCGGCCAGCAGCGGGTCGGACAGCCGGGCCCGGGCGTACTGCGCGGTGCGCGGCTCGCAGGCGGGCACGCCCTCGCCGACCAGCGGATCGAGGTCGACGGTGACCACTGAGGGATGCTGGTCGGCGAGCGACAGCAGCCCCCGGTTGAACTCCCGCCACACCGCGCCGAGCCGGGCCCGGGAACGCAGGTCGACCAGCTGGTGGGTGAACCGGCGCAGCAGCGGCACCGTGTTGAGGACGAGCAGCCCGCGCCCCGCCTCCTGATGGGCGCGCACGGCACCCGCGAGCAGCGACAGCTTCGCCCGCGCCGCGGCCTCGACGTCCTCCGCCCGCCATGGCACGGTGACGTCGTCGAAGACGGTGTACGCGTCGAGCAGGCAGAGCGTGAGCTGCGGCAGCGCCTCGTCCGAGGGGCGCATCAGGTCCTGTACGTACGCCCCGTAGGGCGCGACCTTCGGCTCCAACAACAGTCCGTGCCGGGCCAGTTCGGCGGTGAGCGGCGCGACGACCGGGGCCACCGTCGAGTGCCCCGTGACGGCGACGGACACCACCGGCACGTCGGGTGCGTGCCGCCGCACCTCCGTCGGGTCGAGCCGGGACAGCAGCTGCCCGGCGGCCGGGAGGTCGGCCGCCGGCATGCGCGACAGCAGGCCCGGGACGGCCCGGTACTCGGCGGCGAGCTTGCCCGACCGGTGCAGGATGCGCAGGGTGCGCAGCGCCCCGGGGTCGTGCCAGGCGCCGGGGCCGACGGTGCTCTCCATGGGTGTCCCGGTCTGCGTCATGACCGCTCCAGGGCAATACCCGACTTGATCCACTTGCTGGACTCGACCGCGACCGCGACGGCCCGCCCGGGCCCCTCCCACTGCCGCAGCAACTCGGCGAGCTGGAGAAACGGCAGGGCGTTGCCGTTGTTGCCGACGTGGCGCACCACGTTGATCCGGCGGGCGTCCGGGGCGGGCATCTCGGCGGAGATGCGGTCGCTCATCCGGCCGGACAGCTGCGGGGGCAGCAGGAAGTCCACGTCGTCGGCGGCCCAGCTCAGGTCCTCCAGGAGCTCCCAGAACATCTGCTGGGCCAGCGCGGGCACCGTCTCCTCGATCGCCTTGTAGTCCTCGGAGACGACGGTGCGGTCGCTGTGCCGGTCGCCGAGCCCGAACCAGTCGATGACCTGGCCGGGCTCCCGGCCCAGGCCCACCAGCCGGTTGAGCACCTGGCGGATCTCGATGCCCGCACCGCCGACGGGCTCGGCGCTGAGCACGGCCGCGCCGGCCCCGTCGCCGAACAGCACGTAGTTCACGAGCTCGGCGGAGGTGCGGCTGCCCGGGTCGAAGTCGGTCTCCAGGTGCTTGGCGCACACGTCGCCGCCGATCACCAGCACGGTGCGGCAGCGCCCGGCGAGCAGCAGGGTGCGGGCCACGTCCAGGGCCTGCACGGCTCCCGCGCAGCCGGACTGGAGCTGGTAGGTGGGGACGTTGTCGATGCCGAGCCGGTCCGCCACCAGGTTCACGGTGGCCGGCATCAGCTGGTCGGGGGTGGCGGTGCCCATCACGACGCAGTCGATGTCGTAGGGCTCGAGTGCGGCCTCGGCCAGCGCCCGGTCGGCGGCGGTCGCCGCGATGTCGGCGAGGGTGTGCCGGACCTGACCGGTCGCCAGGTCGACGGCGAAGTGCCGGCCGGTGTTGCCGATGAACATGTCGGCCCAGCTCTCGTCGACGCCGACGAGCTTGGCCAGGGTCGTGTTGTCCACCGGGTCGCCGGGCAGGCAGGTGCCGACCGAGGTCAGGTAGGCGGTGGGGGCGGTCATCGGTGGGTTCCTTCCGGGGCTGCGGGTAGGGGGGCGTCGGTGAGGTGCAGGGACCCCAGGTAGCGGACGAGGTCGCCCACGGTGCGCAGACTGGCGAGCAGGTCCTCGACCGGCAGCTCGCCGAGCCGCGGCAGCGCGTTCTCGATGCGTGCCTTCAGCTCCATGACGCGGATCGAGTCGAAGCCCAGGTCCTCGTGCAGCCGGGAGTGGTCGTGCACCTGGCCCGGGTCGTGCCCGCCGACCCGGCACACCAGACGGCGTGTCAGCTCGGCGAGGGAGTCCGGCAGGTCCTCCGCCGGGGCCGGCGGGCACGGTGCACCGCGGTCCGTGCCACTCGGCACCGCGGTGGTGTCCGCGCCAGAGGGGACGTGCGGCGCGGACAGTTCCGGAAGGCCGGGTGCGGTGCCGGAGCGCCAGGCCCGGAACGAGTCGTCGAACACATACGGCGGCAGCCGGCGCGGCACCCGGTCCGCCTCGTCGTAGAGCACGTCCCACTGAGGGGCGAGCCCGGCGCACCACAGCTCGCCCAGCAACTGCTGCGGCCGGTGGCCCGGCGCGTGCTCGCCGGGGTGCGCGGTGTGCAGGCTCGCCGGATGCCCGCCGTCCGTCGTCAGCCGGGCCAGCAGCGGGGTGAGTACGGAGCGCGGTCCGATCTCCACCACGTGGGTGACCCCGCCGGCCAGCAGGGCACCGGCGGCCTGAGCGAACCGCACCGGCGCGGTGATCTGCCGGGCCCAGTAGTCGGCGTCCATGGTCTCCTCGCCGGTCAGCTCACGGCCGTACACCGTCGAGAACACCGGGAGCAGCGGGCGCCGGGCGGGCACGTCCCGGCACTCCGCGCGGAACTCCTCGACCACCGGCCGCATCAGCGGCGAGTGGAAGGCGTGGGACACGGTGAGCCGCCGCGCGGTCACCTTCCGCTCGCCCAACTCCCCTTCGACCTCGGCCAGTTCGTCGAGGTCCCCGGCGATCACCGTGGCGTGCGGGCCGTTGACGGCGGCCAGACCGAGGCGCTGCCGCCCCACCAGCAGCGCCTCGGCCTCCGCGGCGTCCAGGCCCACCGCGAGCATCCCGCCGTCCTCGGGCAGCGACTCCATCAGCGCCCCGCGCCGGGCCACCAGCCGCGCAGCGTCGGCCACGTCCAGCGCCCCGGCCACGCAGGCGGCGGCGAACTCGCCGATGCTGTGCCCGATGACGTACGACGGCCTGATCCCGCCCTCGGCGAGGGTCGAAGCCATCGCGTACCCCACCGCGAACAGCGCCGGCTGGGCGAAGGGCGCCCGGTGCAGTTCCGGATCGCCGTCGAGCACCAGGTCGCGCACCGACCGTCCGGTGTGCGGGGCGAGCTCCTTGTCGATGTCGTCGAGGTGGCGCGCGTACGCGGGGCACGACCGGTACCAGGACGCGGTCATACGAGGGTGCTGGGCGCCCTGACCGGTGAAGGCGAACGCCACCGACCCCACCGACCGCCGCCCCGGGTCCACCCGGGGCGCCTCCTCGGCGCGCTCCGCAGCCGCGCGTAACTCCGCCACCAGCGTGGGCAGATCGCCGGCCGCCACGGCCGCCCGGTGCGGCAGCCGGGACTTGACGCGGTTGCTGGTCCAGCACAGCTGCGCCAGCTGGTTCTCCGGGCGGCGGGCCAGGGCGTCGGCCTGCGCCAGCAGATTGGCGCGCAGCCGCTCGGGGGTCCGGGCGGAGACGGTGAACACCCCCGGCGCGCCGGGCCGGCCGCGGTGGACCGCGCGGGGCGCGGACGCCAGCACCGCGTGCGCGTTGCTGCCGCCCATGCCGAAGCTGCTGACCGCGGCGTGCACCGTGCCCGACGGCAGCCGCAGCGGCGACTTCAGCAGCGTCAGCCTGCGGCCGGGCAGGTCCAGCTTCGGGTTCTCCTCGTGCGCGAACCGGCTCGGCGGCACCGTGCGGTGGTGCAGA
Source organism: Streptomyces sp. KR55 (assembly GCF_052245645.1). Classification (NCBI taxonomy): domain Bacteria; kingdom Bacillati; phylum Actinomycetota; class Actinomycetes; order Kitasatosporales; family Streptomycetaceae; genus Streptomyces; species Streptomyces sp. KR55. The sequence continues at coordinate 5,685 of NZ_JBQQCE010000217.1, forward strand.
GCGAGGACGGCCTTGATCAGCCCGGCGATCCCGGCCGCGCCCTCCGCGTGCCCGAAGTTGCTCTTGACCGACCCCAGCGCGACGCTGCCGCCGCTGCGCCCGCTGGTCAGCTCGCCGAGGGCCTGCGCCTCGATGAAGTCGCCGAGCAGGGTGCCGGTGCCGTGCGCCTCGACGAACCGGATGTCGTCGGCGGTCACGCCGGCCCGCTGCCACACCGACTCGATCAGCCGCTGCTGCGCCCAGCGGTTGGGCGCGGTGATGCCGTTGCTGCGCCCGTCCTGGTTGGTGCCGGTCTCCTTCAGCACCGCGTACACCGGCTGACGGTCCGCCAGTGCGTCGCTCAGCCGGCGCAGCACCAGCACGGCCACGCCCTCGGCCCGTCCGATGCCGTCGGCCAGGGCGCTGAACGGCTTGCAGCGGCCGTCGGGCGCCGAGAGGCCGGCCTGGGCGTAGAAGATGTTGATGACCGGCGTCATGATCAGGTTGGTGCCGGCCGCCAGCGCGTAGTCGGACTCTCCCGAACGCAGCGCGCTCATCGCGAGGTGCACGGCGACGAGGGACGAGGAGCAGGCCGTGTCCACGGCGAGGCTCGGGCCCTTGAGGTCGAGGTGGTACGAGACGCGGTTGGCGCCCATGAAGTAGCCGTTGCCGGAGCCGTAGCGGGCGGTGATCCGGTCGTAGTCCGCGAGTTGCAGATACGCCCACTCGTTCGCCATCACCCCGACGAACACGCCGGTGTCGGTGCCGGCCAGGTCCTGCGGTGCGACGGCGGCGTCCTCGAGGGCCCGCCAGGAGCTCTGCAGCAGCAGCCGCTGCTGCGGGTCCATGGCCTGCGCCTCCCGCGGGGCGATCCCGAAGAAGCCGGGGTCGAAGGCGTCGGGGTCCTGGATGAAGCCGCCGCGCACGGTGTTGGTCCGGCCGGGCACCCGCTTCTCCGACGTGCTGCCGGGGGAGGACGGCACGGCGGCGTGATAGCGGTCGGCGTCCCAGCGCTGCTCCGGGACCCGGCCGGTGCCGTCCCGGCCGTCCATGAGCAGCGACCAGTACTCCTGGGCGTCGCGGGCACCGGGGAAGCGGCAGTCGAGGCCGACGACGGCGATGGGCTCGCGTACGGGGGTCACTGCTGTCGTTTCCGTCATCGTGCGTCCTTGGCGGCCAGCTGCTCGGCCAGGTGGTCGCCGATCGCGTGCACCGTCGGGAAGTCGTACGCGATCGTCGGGGAGACGGCGATCCGGAACCGCTCCTCGATCTCGCCGCAGATGCTGATCGCCGCGACCGAGTCGATGCCGTAGTCGGCGAGCGGGGTGTCCGGGTCGATCTCGTCGGAGGACCTGTGCAGATGGAAGGCGACGCGTTCGGCCAGCCATACTTCCAGGCCCGGCGCGTTGTCCGGGTGCAGGGGGTGTTCCACAGGGGCGGTACGGGTGTCGTGGGCAATGCTCATGGCGTACGTCTCTCTCCGGATCGCGGGGGTCAGGGGCGGGGGGACGCGGTCGCCGGCTCGGGCGTCACGTCCGTTGGGGGGAGCAGGTCGGCGACCGGGCGCTGCAGGCGCTGGTGCAGCACCGGCAGCGCACCGTCGAGGAAGAGCTGCCGCATGAGCGTGCGCTGCGTCTTGCCGCTGGTGGTCTTGCGGATCACCCCCTGCTGCACCAGCACCACGCTCACGCCGGCCAGCTGGAACCGCTGGCTGAGCAACGCCTGGACGGACGCGGCCAGTTGGGGCAGGTCGGTGTCGACGGCGGCGCGGGAGCGCAGTTCCTGCACCACGACCACGTGCGAACGGCCGTCGGCCCGGTCGGCCACGGTGAACACGGCGCCGCCGCCGCGCCGGAACGCCTCGTCCGAGTCCTGGACCGCCTGCTCGATGTCCTGCGGGTAGAGGTTGCGGCCGTGCTGGATGAGCATCTCCTTGATGCGGCCGGTGACATAGAGCTCCCCGTCGAGCAGGGCGCCGAGGTCGCCGGTGCGGAAGTACCCGGTCCGGCCGTCCGCCGTCTCGGCCCGGAAGGTCTGCTCGGTCAGTTCGGGCCGGTTCCAGTAGCCGGCGGCCACCGACGGGCCGCGCAGCCAGATCTCGCCGACCCGCCCGTCGGGCAGCACCTCCAGGCTCACCGGGTCCACGATCAGCGTCTCGGTGTCCGTCGGCCGGCCGCAGCCCACGAGGGTCCGGTCCGCCCGGTCGCTGCGCGCGGGCCGCAGCTCGTCCCGCTCCAACACATGGGCGTCGACGGTGAGTTCCAGGTGCGGCGCCTCGGTGTCGCCGCTGGAGACCAGCAGGGTGTTCTCGGCCAGTCCGTAGGAGGGCAGCACGACCTCGGGGCGCAGCCCGTGCCCGGCGAAGCGCTGCACGAACGCGCGCAGGGTCCCGGCACGCACCGGCTCGGCCCCGTTCAGCGCCACCCGCAGGCTGGAGAGGTCGAGGCCGGCGGACTGCTCCTCGGTGACGCGGCGGACGCACAGCTCGTAGCCGAAGTCGGGGGATGCGGTGCCCTCCACCCGGTAGTCGTGGATCATGCGCAGCCAGCGGTGGGGCTGTTTGATGAAGGAGACCGGCGACATCTGCACGCTGGTCCCGCCGACCCACAGCGGTTGCAGCGTCATGCCGATCAGCCCCATGTCGTGGTAGAGCGGCAGCCAGCTGCCGGTCACCACGCCGTCCGGGGTGCGCATGGCCGTGCGGATGGCCTCCTCGTTGGCGGCGAGATTGGCGTGCGTGACCATGACGCCCTTGGGCTCGCTGGTGGAGCCGGAGCTGTACTGCAGGAAGGCCACGTCGGTGTCGCGCACCGCGGGCGGGACCCACAGACCGGCGTCCACGCCCGCGTCGTCCTCCGCGCCGGTCGACAGGCACACCACGTCCGGGATTCCGGTGGCGGTCAGCCAGGCGCCGATGGCCTGCCGGTACTCGGGGAGCGTCAGCACCGCCCCCACGTCGGCGTCCCGCAGGATGCTGCTGACCCGGGCCAGCCGTTCTCCGGGCTCGTCGGGCAGCGGCGCCGGGATCGCCGTACGCCCGGCGTAGAAGCAGCCGATGAACGCCGTGACGAAGTCCAGGGTCGGCGGGTAGAGCAGCAGGACCGGACGCGTCGGATCGCCCTTGGCGGCCTCGCGCAGCCGGGTGGCCACCACGCGGGCCCGCCGGTCCAGTTCGGCGTAGCTGAGCTCCTCCGGCCGCATGTCCGGGCCGTCCTCGTGCAGGTACACGAACGCGGTGCGTTCGGGGTGACGGTGCACGCCGTCGCGTACGGCGTCCGTCAGCGTTCGGTGCTGAAGCTGGTGCGGCACTGGCTGTCCTTTCGCGGTCGGGTGACCGGTGCGGGATGAGACCTTCGGGCGGCACCGGGTGCCATCCGTGCGGCCAGGCTTTAGGCGCCGTGAAAAGGCGACGTAAAGCGAAAATTGGTGCGCACGTCATGGCTGCGGGGTTGGGCGGACGGCAGGCGCACCGGCCGGTACAACGGTGTGTGTACGGAAGGGCACGATCCGTGCCGGCATGCGGTGCCTGCGGAGAGGAGTTCGTCATGGCGCCCATCGGACTGAAACCGGGGAACGATGCGTTGGGTGCGGTGCAGGAGACTGCGCTGAGGGACGGGTTCGTGGTCTGCCATGGCCGGTTGGACGACTGGGCGCGGGCCGCCGCAGGGCCGGGCGCGCCCGGACTCCTCGGCGCCGACTGGCCCCGCTATCTGGCGACGCGTGAACCCGCCGCACGAGCACGGCTGCTGGGTTCCCGGCTGTTGCTGCGCCGCGCCGTGGCCGCCGTGTCCGGCGTGGCACCGGACCGGGTCCGGCTGGGGCGCGACGGGTGGGGCCGGCCGGTGGTGCACGAGCCCGCCGGGCTGGACGCGGGCATCAGCCACACGGCCGGGGTGCTGGTGGTCGGAGTGGCCCTCGGCCGCCGGATCGGCGTGGACGTGGAGGCCCGGCACCGCCCACTGCTGGCGCCCGGGCTCGCCGAGCGGTTCTGCCACGCGGAGGAGCTTGCGGAGCTGCGCGAACTGCCCTCCGGTGAGCGCAACGCGCGGCTCGTGCGCCTGTGGACGCTGAAGGAGGCGTACGCGAAGGCGCTCGGTGTGGGCCTCGCGTACGACTTCACGCTGCTGCGTCCGCGGCCCGAACCCCACGGGGAGGGCTGGGTTCTGGGCCGGATCTCGGCCGAGTGGCGGCTGCGCTGCGACGGTGTCGAGCGGTTCCTCGTCGCCAGTGCGCTGGGGCCGCAGAGACGAGCGCAGCAAACGAGTCAATGAGGGAGCGCAGCAATCGAGTCAATGATGTATCGATACATCATTGACTCGATTGACCGTCAGGTCTAGCGTCGAACACACAGCTGGGAAAGGGCAGTCGGCTCACCACCCCACGGAGGTCCGATGCGCAAGCCGCCCCACACCCAACAGCCGACGGCCGCACCGGTGCGCACTCCCCGCGGCGGTCGTCAGCGTGATCCCGCCGCCGACCGGGCGATCCTGGACAGCACCCTGGCCCTGCTCGGCGAGGGATGCAGCTTCGGCGACCTGTCCATGGACCTGGTCGCCCAGCGGGCCGGCGTCGCCCGCGCGACCATCTACCGCCGCTGGCGCAACAAGGAAGAGCTGGTGCTGGCCGCGCTGGGCACCCTCGACCTGCCCGTGCCGCAGCTGGACGGACTGACCCTGCGGGACAAGCTGGTGACGCTCGTCGACCAGCTGCGCCATCGCGGCCAGGACACCCAGCTGCACCGGCTGATCGGCAGCCTCCTCGGCGAGGCGGTACGCCGCCCGCACCTGGTCGAACGGTTCGAGGACACCGTCATCGCGGCGCGGCGCGAGGCCCTGGTCGAGGCCCTGCGGGAGGGCATCGACAGCGGCGAACTGCGCGCCGGCCTCGACCTGGACGACGCCGTCGAGATCCTCACCGGACCGATGGCCGCCCGCCTGATCCTGCGGCAACGCCCCGTGGAATCCGCGGCGTTCGCCGAGTCGATCGTCGACACGTTCCTGAACGGAACCCGCGCGAACCGTGCCGGGTCGGGGCCCGGCACGGCACCGGAGCACCTGCCGCCACCGTAAGGAGCCGCTGCCATGAAGTTCCTCTTCGACGACCCCGCCTTCGACTACCAGGCCCTGCGCACCGCCGGTTACGCCGACTACGGCGGTGCGCAGCTCGGCGAGGTCGTCTCGGTCGCCGCCCGGATCCCCGACGGCGACACCGAGGCGTGGCGGAGGGAGTGGGCCCAACTCGCCGAACACGTGCACCGCCTGGGCACCACCGCCCTCGACGAGGGCCGCTGCGTCGACGCCCGTGCCGCACTGCTGCGGGCGCACAACTACTACCGCACCGCCGAGTTCTTCCAGCGCGACGACCCACTCGACGCGGAGGCCCTGCGGTTGATGCGGCTGTCCCGGGCGACCTTCGCCGACGCCGCCGAACTCATGGAGCGGCCACCGCAGTTCGTCCGCATCCCCTACGAGGACACCTCGCTGCCCGGCTACCTCTACCGGGCGGAGGACACCGGCGAGCCCCGGCCCATGGTCGTCCATCACGGCGGCATCGACTCCACGCTCGAGGAGGGCTACTTCTTCGTCGCCGCGGCCGCCCTCGCCCGCGGCTACGACTGCCTGTGCTTCGAAGGTCCGGGGCAGGGTTCCGTGCTGCGCGAGCAGGGGCTGGTCTTCCGGCCGGACTGGGAGCAGGTGGTCACCCCGGTCGTGGACTACGCGCAGGACCTGCCCGGTGTGGACCCCGACCGCGTGGTCCTGGTCGGCACCAGCCTCGGGGGGCTGCTCGCCGTGCGGGCCGCAGCGTTCGAGCACCGGCTGGCCGGGTGCGTCGCCCATGACGCCGTATGGCAGCTGGGCGACGTCGTGGCGTTGCCTCCGTTCGTCCTGGAGTGGGTCGAGCAGGGCTGTGACGACTTCGCCGACCCGGTGATGTGGGGCATCGCCGCCCAGCAGACCTTCACCCGCTGGCTGCTGCGACAGGCGCTGTGGACCTTCGGCGCGGACACCCCGTCCCAACTGCTGCGTACGCTGCCCGCGTTCGGCCTGTCCGAGGTGATCGGGCAGGTGCGGTGTCCGGTGCTCGTCCTGGACGCGGAGGAGGACATGTTCTTCGCCGGTCTCGAGCACGCGAAGAAGGTGTACACGGGCCTGAACTCGCCCAAGACGCTGTACGTCTTCACCGCGGACGAGGGCGGCGGGGCGCACTGCCACTCCGGCGCCATGCGCCTTTACCACGAACGGCTGTTCACCTGGCTGGGCCAGACGCTCGGGGAGGGCCGGCCGGTAGCGGCGTGACCGGTACACGAAGCCACAAGCCCGGCCCGCTCCCCGCGGGCCGGGCTGTTTAATTGAACGGCGACTCATTCGTTTACGGCCAGGAGGTGTCAGAACCGGGCCAGTTTTGCTCGGATTAATAAGTGTGTAACGGGTAGGGCCTGGCATCGGTGGACGAGCTGGCATAGGCTTCCCGAGAAAGAAGATACTTTCGAGTAACAGGCGTCCCAGGACCTCGGGACGGACGGGGGAGCCGGTTTTAGTTGAATGCGTTCCGCGCATTCGGGGGGTTGCCGTGTCCCTGTTCTCTGCACAAGCCGACCATCCACTGCGCTACGAGCTGCTCGGGCGGCTGCGGGTCACCCGTGGCGGCGTCGATCTGACGCCCGATGCGCCCAAACTCACCAAACTGCTCACCCTGCTCCTGGTCAGGGCAGGTGAGGCGGTGCCCGGAGAGAAACTCGTGGCGGAACTGTGGGAGCAGGGTCCGCCGCGCTGTGCCTTCGCAAGCCTGCGCGTGTACGTCTCGCAGTTGCGGAAAATCCTCTACGGCCCTCGGGGAACGTCCCCGATCGTCACGACGTCGTCCGGATACATTCTCGACCTGAGTGAGGCCATGACCGATTTCCGGGAATTCGAGCAGCTCTACACCCGTGGCCGGGAACGGTACTCGGCGGCCGATTTCCGGCCGGCCGGCGAACTTCTCCGCCGGGCCCTGTCCCGGTGGCGCGGTCCGGTCCTGGAGGGGGTGCCGAGCTCCCTGGCGATCGAATCCTTCAGGGCCGTCCAGGAAGAGAAACGGCTGAACTGCACCGAACTCGCCGTCGACGCCGCTCTCGCGGTCGGCCGCCATCACGAAGTGATCGAGGAACTCAAGGGCCTCCTCGTGCAGCATCCCCTGCGGGAGCCGTTCTACCGCCAGCTGATGGCCGCGCTGTACCGGGCGGGCCGGCAGGGCGACGCCCTCGGCGTCTACCACCACGCCCGCAGGGTGCTCAGAGAGGAACTGGGCGTCGAACCGGGACCACCGCTGCGGCTCGCCCTGGAGGCCATCCTCCGGGCTGACCCGTCACGACTGGAGGCCACCGGGGTGATACCCGCGGCGCACTGAGGGAGTGTCCGAGACCCACGATCGAGGCCCGAGCCCGTCATCCGGGTGCGCTCGGAAGGCGCGGCCGGGCCCGGTGTGCGAGATTGCGGACTGAGGGAGGCCGGGGGCGAGTCGCTGTCCCTCACATGTGCTGCTCGGGTACCCCGCCCCCGGCCTCCCTCGCGACGTCCGTACGATCCGGGGGTTGACTCCATGGCCCTGCACGAGACCAGCCGCCCCCTCGACGACGTGTACGCGCTGCCCATCAGCGAGCGGGCGCTGCCGAAGTACCGCATGCCCGACGCCGTGTCCGACGCCCGCGCGGTACGGGCCCTCATCCACGACGAACTGGACCTGGACGGCAACGCCGCGCAGAACCTCGCGACCTTCTGCACCACCTGGGCGGAGCCGGAGGTGCACGACCTGATGGACGAGTGCCTCGGCAAGAACATGGCCGACAGGGACGAGTACCCGCAGACCGCCGAGATCGAGAGCCGCTGTGTCCATATGCTCGCCGACCTGTGGAACGCCCCGGACGGCGCCACCACCCTCGGCTGCTCCACCACCGGCTCCAGCGAGGCCGGCATGCTCGGCGGACTGGCGCTGAAGTGGCGCTGGCGCGAGCGCCGACGGGCCGAGGGCAGGCCCGCCGACCGGCCCAACCTGGTCGCCGGGCCGGTCCAGGTGTGCTGGGAGAAGTTCGCCCGCTACTTCGACGTCGAACTGCGCCAGGTCCCCCTGGAACCGGACGCGTTGGGGCTGCGCGCCCACCAACTGCGCAAGTACGTCGACGAGAACACCATCGGTGTGGTGGCGACCCTCGGCGTCACCTACACCTGCGTCTACGAGCCGGTCGCCGAGATCGCCGCCGAACTCGACCGCATCCAGGACGAGACCGGCCTCGACATCCCCGTGCACGTGGACGCCGCCAGTGGCGGCTTCGTCGCCCCCTTCCTCCACCCCGGCCTGGTCTGGGACTTCCGGTTGCCCCGGGTCGCCTCCATCAACGTCTCCGGCCACAAGTACGGCATGGCCCCGCTCGGAGTGGGCTGGGTGGTGTGGCGGTCGGCCGGCCTGCTCCCCGAGGACCTGATCTTCCGCGTCTCCTACCTCGGCGGCGACGTGCCCACCTTCGCCCTGAACTTCTCCCGCCCCGGCGGCGAGGTCGTCGCCCAGTACTACAACCTGCTGCGCCTGGGCCGCGAGGGCTACACCAAGATCCACGGCGCCTGCGCCGCCACCGCCGGGATGCTGGCCGAGCAGGTCGCGGGCATGAGCCCCTTCACCGTCCTCTACGACGGCCAGACGGCCCTCCCGGCCGTCACCTGGACCCTCACCGACCCGGCCGAGGCGCCCTTCACGCTGTACGACGTCAGCGACCAGCTGCGCCGTCGAGGCTGGCAGGTCCCCGCCTACCCGCTGGCCGCCGGCCGCGAGGACACCGTCGTCCAGCGGGTCCTGGTCCGGCACGGCACCGGGTACGACAAGATCGCGCTGCTGGCGGACGACCTGCGCACCGCCGTCGGCCGTCTGTCGAACGGGCCGACGGCCCACGCGGCGGACCAGCCGTGCTTCCACCACTGAGTCAGACGGTGCGGACCTCCTCGATGCGCACCGGCCGGTGCTCCTTCAGGGAGAGCGTGCACGCCTCCGCGATCCACCCCGCCTCCAGCGCGTCCGCGACCGTGCACGGCGAGGGGCGGGAACCCGACACCACCTCGGTGAACGCGGCGAGTTCGGCCCGGTAGGCGGCGGTGAAGCGGTCCATGAAGAAGTCGTGCGGAGTGCCCCCCGGGAAGGTCACGCCCGGCTCGACCGACCGCAGCGGCAGCTTGTCCTCCAGCCCGACGGCGATGGAGTCGTCGAAGCCGTGCAGCTCCATCCGCACGTCGTACCCCCGGCCGTTGTGACGGCTGTTGGACACCACGGCGATCGTGCCGTCGTCCAGGGTGAGGACCGCGCCGGTGGTGTCGGCGTCCCCCGCCTCCCTGATGTAGTCGGCTCCCCGGTTGCCGCCGACGGCGTACACCTCGCTCACCTCACGGCCCGTCACCCAGCGGATGATGTCGAAGTCGTGCACGGAACAGTCGCGGAAGATGCCCCCGGAGGCGGCGATGTACCCGGCCGACGGCGGCGCCGGGTCCAGCGTCGTCGACCGTACGGTGTGCAGCGTGCCCAGCTCACCGGCCTGCACGGCGGCCCGGGCGGCGACGAACCCGGCGTCGAAGCGCCGGTTGTAGCCGATCTGCACGGGCACGCCACTGCCCTCGACGGCCTTGAGAACCTGCACCCCCTCGCTCATGGTCTTCGCGACGGGCTTCTCGCAGAAGACGGGGACACCGGCCTCGACTCCGGCCAGGATCAGGGCGGGGTGGGCGTCCGTCGCCGCCGCGACGACGATGCCGTCCACGCCGGCGGCCAGCAGGGCCTCGGGCGAGTCCGCGACCTCGGCCCCGAACCGCTCCGCCGCGGCCTTGGCGGCGTCCGCGAACGGGTCGGTGACGACGAGCGACTCGACGGCGTCGAGTCCGGAGAGGGTCTCGGCGTGGAAGGCGCCGATACGGCCGAGGCCGAGGATTCCGATACGCATGGGGGTTGCAGCTCCTTGAGGGGTCGTACGAGGAGGGGAGGGCTAGTCGAGGCCACCG
>NZ_JBQQCE010000218.1:0-15661 GCF_052245645.1 Streptomyces sp. KR55
ACTTCGGCGCCGTCGACTGGCGGGCCGACGTCTACGTCAACGGCACCAAGGTCGCCGCGCACGAGGGCGGCTACGACAAGTTCTCCGCCGACATCACCGACGCCCTGCGGCCCGGCCGCACCCAGGAGCTGATCGTCGGCGTGTACGACCCGACGGACGCGGCGAACGGCGAGAACCCGCCCGTGGGCAAGCAGCGCCTCGACCCGAGCGGCATCTGGTACACACCGTCGTCCGGCATCTGGCAGACGGTGTGGCTGGAACCGGTCGCCGCCGACCACGTCGAAGGGCTCAGGCTGACCCCCGACGCCGCCGTCGGCACGCTGACCGTCGAACCGCAGGGCGTCCGCGACGGCCTCCCGGTCACCGCGACCGCGTACGACGGGAACCGCCGGGTCGCCACCGCCCGCGGCCGCAGCGGCGAGCCGCTCACCCTGAGCATCCCCCGTCCACGCCTGTGGTCACCCGACGATCCGTTCCTGTACGACCTGAAGGTGAGCATCGGCGGCGACCGCGTCGGCAGCTACTTCGGGATGCGCTCCATCGCGGTGGAGAAGGTGAACGGCGTCCCGCGCACGGTCCTGAACGGCGAGCCGGTCTTCCTGATGGCCACCCTGGACCAGGGCTTCTGGCCCGACGGTCTGCACACCGCGCCGACCGACGAGGCCCTGGCGTACGACCTGAAGATGCACAAGAAGATGGGCTTCAACTCGGTGCGCAAGCACATCAAGGTCGAACCCGACCGCTGGTTCTACTGGGCCGACCGGCTCGGCCTGCTCGTGTGGCAGGACATGCCGGCCATGACCGCGGGCGTGAACCCGAGTGCCGCGGCCCGCGCGCAGTACGAGCGCGAGCTGAAGCAGATGATCGACGAGCACATCAGCAGTCCCTCGGTCGTCATGTGGGTCACCTTCAACGAGGGCTGGGGCCAGTACGACGTCGGCCGCATCGCCGAGCAGGCCAAGGCCTGGGACCCGACCCGCCTGGTCAACAACCAGTCCGGCCTCAACCTCGGCGCCGACGGCGGCACCGGCGACATCATGGACGAGCACGGCTACCCGAGCCCGGCCCTGCCGCCCCGTCCCGACGGGCAACGCGCCCTGGTCAGCGGCGAGTACGGCGGACTCGGCCTCGCCGTGCCGGGCCACGCCTGGTCGGTGCAGCAGTCGTACGTCGACGTCGACCCCGCGACCTACACCGACGACTACCTCGACAAGCTCGACGAGGTGCGCGCCCTGGTGTGCCGGGGAAGCAACGGCGCGGTCTACACCCAGATCTCGGACGTCGAGGGTGAGCTCAACGGCCTGCTGACGTACGACCGCAGGGTGATCAAACCGGATGTGCAACGCCTCGCGGCGGCCCACGAGACGCTGATCGACGACGCGTCGCGGTCGGCCCCGGCCGGGTGCGTCTGACGCCCGGTCGATCCCGGCCCTGTGGCCTGTGGCCGTAAGGTCCGCCCGCCCGGGTGGCGGGCGGACCGTGGCCGGGCGTGCGAGAGGGTCCCGCCGGTTCACCGGCGGGACCCTCGGGCTGTGATGCGGATCAGGCCGTGTGCAGGGTCAGCCCATAGCGGTTGAGGATCTCGTTGACCGGCTGGAACCAGGTCTCACCGCCGCCGGAGCAGTTGCCCCAGCCTCCCGACGTGACCCCTTGTGCCTGGTCACCGCTGAGGAAGGAGCCGCCCGAGTCGCCGGGTTCGGCGCAGACGCTGGTCTTCGTCATCTGATGCACCGCGCCCTGGCTGTAGTTGACGGTCTCGTTCCTGGCCAGCACGGTGCCGCAGTGCCAGTGGGTCGTGGAGCCGGACCGGCAGATCGAGGTGCCGACAGGCGTCTCGGCCGAGCCGCGCACCAGCTGGTCCGGGACCGTGCCCCAGCCGAGGACCACCGGGACGGTCCACCAGCCGCTGCCGACGCTGACCCACGCGTAGTCGTTGTCCGGGAACGAGGAGCCCTGGAAGGTGCCGATGTGTGTGCCGTCCCAGCCGCGCACGGCGGCACCGCCCCCGCCGCAGTGTCCGGCGGTGACGAACCCGCCGTGGACCGAGAAGCCGATGGAGCAGCGGACGTTGCAGGTGTAGTAGGGGTCGCCGCCGACCGTTCCCGCCGCGAAGGTCCGCGGGGCGGCCGGCACCGTCTCCACGGTCACCGGCCCGGCAGCGCGGGCACGGGCGACGAAGCGCCGGACATCGTTGTCGGCGTGCTCGGCCTCGACGACGTTCACCACGACCGCGTTGGCCGCCGGGTCGACGTGCCAGCTGCTCACGCCCGACGGGGCGGACAGCCGGTCGATGCGTGCCTTGGTGGCGTCGAGCTGCCGTGCGCTGTGCTCGACGGTGCGGACGGCCACGCCGGTGGACCGGACGGCCCGCAGGGTCGCGGCGGAGGCGTCCGACGTGACGGCGACGGTCAACCGCTCGCTGTCCGCGTCGAACCACGAGCCGCCGTACGCAGCGCCGGCTGCCCGGCGTGCCGTCGGTGCGATGTCCCTGGCGGTGCGCTCCGCCGCCAGCCGTGCCTCCGCCTGATCCCTCGACAGGCCGAGGTCGCGCTGCATGGCGTGCAGAAGTCCGGCGGAGGCCGGCGGCGCGTCGTCGGCGGCGGTGTCGTGCGCCGCGGCCGGCAGGGTACCGGCGGCGGACCAGCTGCCGAGCATGAGGAGGGCGGCCAGGCCGGCGTGCAGGAGTCTGATGCGTCTCACGGAAGGTGCCCTTCGTCGTTCCAGCAAGGTGGGGATGGAACAACCGCAACTGAGAGCGCTCTCATGGGGGTTGGGCCGAGCGTAGCTCCGTACGCCTATCAGGTCCATGCCAATGCGCGGATTGCGCCGCATCTCGGTCGGCTATCGGTCCTGCGAGAGTTCCAGGAGTTCGGCGAAGGTGCCGCCGGCGTGCACGAGGTCGTCGTACCTGCCCTGTTCCGTGATGCGGCCCTCCTCCATGACCACGATGTGGTCGGCGATCTTCGTGTTCTCCAGGCGATGGGTGACGACGATGGTGATGCGGTCGCCGGCGATGGCCTTGATCTGCTCGAAGATCTGGTGCTCGCCGCGCGGATCCATCTGGGAGGTGGGCTCGTCGAGGATCAGCAGGGCGGGACGCCGGTACAGGGCCCGCGAGCAGGCGATGCGCTGCCACTGCCCGCCCGACAGCTCCGCACCGCCGAAGACCTCACGGGCGAGGAGGGTGTCGAGACCGGCGGGCAGTTCCTCGACCGGCCGGCGCATGCCGACGGCGTCGATCGCCTCCCACACCGGCCCGTCGTCCCGGGTCCGGGGCTGGCCGAGGGTGACGTTCTCCCGCACCCGCAGCGGCCACTGTGCGAAGATCTGCGGCACAAGTCCGGTCTGCTGCCAGACAGTTGCCGGGTCGGTCCCGGCGAGGTCCAGGCCGTTCCAGGTCACCCGGCCCTTGTCGGCGAGGTAGATCCCGGTGATCAGGCGGGTGAGCGTCGACTTGCCGGAGCCGTTGGCGCCGACGACCGCGAGGATCTCGCCCCGCCGCAGGGTGAGTGACACACCGTGGACGGCGGGCCGCTCCTTGCCCGGGTACTGGTAGACGACCTCCTCCAGCCGGATCTCGTCCACCGGCGCCGCGACCGACAACGCGCCCCGTTCGGGCGCTCGCGCCGAGGCGTCGTCCAGGAACGCCTGCATGTCGCTCAGATAGAGGCTCGTATGGAACAGGGCGGCACCATTGATGATCACCTGGGAGAGGCCGGCGAGGGTCGTCTGCACGGCCACGACGGCCGTCGCGGCGAGCGCGAGCGCGATCCTCCCCGTCGTCGCCAGCCAGGCCAGCGCTCCCCAGGTCGCGACCAGGAACACGCCGGCGACCAGGGAGGAGGCCAGGGCGATGCGCAGCGTGCGCGGGGCGGCGGCCAGCGTGCGCCGGTCGCAGCGCTCGGACAGGGACTGATACCAGAAGATGAGGTAGTCCGTCATCGAGTTCGCGCGGACCTCGTCGCCGTACTTGGGGGTCGTGGACCACCAGCGCATCATGCCTCTGACGTTGCGGTCGGCGATGTTGGCGTAGTGGATCTCGTAGTCCACGCGCGCGGTGAGCACCGCGCCGACACCGGCCGGCAGCACGGCGAGGAGCAGGAGTGGCAGCAGCAACGGGTTGAGCACGGACAGCGCCCCGGCCGCGGTGACCATCCGGATCAGGGCCGACAGGAACCGCTGTGCGTCCGTGACCATCACATGGGTGCGGATCACTCCCATCTCCGCGGCTTCCTGCCGGTCGGAGAAACCGTCGACGGCGTAGGCCGACGCCTCGACGCGGCAGACCGCCTCCACGAGTGCGGTGTCCGCCTGGGTGGTGAGCCGGGGAGTGATCCGCCGCTCGGCGTAGGCCGCCACGACGCCCGCGACCCGGGCGACACCGGCGGCGATGCCGACGACCACCAGCGCCGGCAGGGCCTGCCGGAGACGGTCGGTGACCGTGCCCGCGCCGAGCAGCGGCCCCATCGCCCGGGCCGTCGCCGCCAGCAGGACCGCGGCGGCGGCACCGGTGACCACCGGGCAGGCCAGCAGGAGCAGGACGGCCCGCCGTTCGATGCGCCAGGCCATGCCGATGATGCGGCCCAGGACCTTGGGGATCTGCGCACTCAGCCTGCGGAAGGAGGCTTCGCCGAGCGGGTTCACGGAGTACTCGCCCGAGTACCTGATCTCGGCGGGCGGTGGCGGAGGGAGGGCTTGTGTCCGCCTCTCCTCCCGGGCATCTGCTGAGGCCAACTCGGTTCCTCCGGTTCGGTCTTGAAGTACGTGCCGACGGCGACATCCGGGTCAACGACATGAGCCGCGTCATCGAACACACGTATTTCGGACGGACCGGAATCCGCAGGGCGGAGCGAGTAGAGGCTCGTGCAGGGGCCATCGACCGTTGGGCCGTCAGGATCCGCAGGGGCCCGGGATTGGCCGAAACGCCGAGGTGGAGGCGCATGGGGCGGATGGGACATCAATAGAGCTTGTTGACCGCCCTGACGGTCGTGGCCCTGAAGTCGTCGACCTGGGCGTGCTCGAAGTTGCCCATCTGCGCCCACTTGACGACGGTCACGGTCCTGCCGTCCCGGCCGACCGAGAACAGCCCTATGTCGGAGGACCCCCAGGCGGAGGCGGTGTGGATGCCGTAGACGTGGGCACCTTCCTCGACGTTCAGCCGGCCGTAGTACTTCCTGGTCGCGGTGATGTCCGGGTACTGCTGCATCAGCTTCTTCGCACAGTCGGCGAAGTCCTTGCGGAGCAGGGCGGCGAACGCCTCGGCGCGCCGTGTGTCCCGCTCGACGACCGTCACCTGAAGGGCGTTGGTGTCGTACTCGGTCCAGTACGTGCGGTGGGTGGCGATCGACGGCAGGGCCGCTCCCACACAGATCGGCAGCGGGTCCGGCTGTCCGGCGGTGACGGGCCCGGCGTACCAGGGCGACGTCGGGTGCGGCGGCAGTTCCCCCGGCTTGAGGAACCGGGGTGTGTCGGAGGCCGGCGTGCCGGCGGACGCCGCCGGGGCGGCGGTCAGGGCGACGGCCGCCCCGGTTGCCATGGCGGCCAGGGTGAGTCGGGTGCTTCGAGTGCGGACGTTCATGATTCCCTCCACATCGTTCGCTCACTACGCCTGGTACGACTCGCCGAGGGTTCCGTTCGTTGCCCTCTGCTCCTGCTGCAGATCTGTCCCGAATGTCACTGAACGGAAACTTTGATCTGTTCCGCGACGTTGTCCGGCCGGGGAACGAGCGTGAGATCTTGGAACGCCGCTTGCCCGTTCGCCAGGGCGCCGGGAGTGCTGTGACAGTGACGCCGACCGGGGCGCGTGGAGGGACCTGTGATGTCGACGCCGATGCAGCGGTTGCACCGCAAGCAGGCCTGGGCGGCCAGGGGAGCCCTGGCCGCGGCGGCCGCGGCGGTGCTGCTGCCGCTCGTCCGTGGCGGCCCGGGCGGTCTGCTGCTGCTCGTCGTCGGGCTCGCGGGTATCGCCCTCACCGTCGCCGCACTGTGGTGGGTGCTGTCCCGCCGCGGAGCCGTACGTGCCGGCGCCACTCTGCTGGCCCTCGCCACGCCCATCGGCCTCGTCGTGCTCTTTCTGCGGGAGAACCTGCTCTGGGCGATCGCCCTCTCCGGGCTGCTCTGGGCCGCGGCAGTCTGGTGCGGCCGGTACGCGCTGCGCAGCACGGGGCTGCGCCAAGGGCGGATCAAGGAGTACCGGACACCGCCGCCGAAGCGTCCCTTCCTGCTGCTCAACCCACGCTCCGGGGGCGGCAAGGTGGAGAAGTTCGCCCTGCGCGACAAGGCCGAAGGGCTCGGTGCGCGGGTCGTCCTGCTGGACCCGGAACGGCATCAGGACGTCGCCGCCCTCGCGAGGACCGCCGTGGCGGACGGAGCCGACCTCCTGGGCGTCGCCGGCGGTGACGGAACACAGGCCCAGGTCGCGGCGGTGGCCGCGGAGCACGGACTGCCGTTCCTCGTGATATCGGCCGGCACCCGCAACCATTTCGCGATGGACCTCGGCCTGGACCGCGAAGACCCGGCCGCCTGCCTCGACGCCCTCACCGACGGTGTCGAACTCCGTGTGGACCTGTGCTTCGCCGACGACCGCCCGTTCGTCAACAATGCCTCGTTCGGGGTGTACGGCGCGGTCGTGCAGAGCCCCGGCTACCGCGACGACAAGGTCGGTACCGCGCTGGAGCTGCTGCCCGACCTGCTCACCCGTCAGCGCGGTCCGCGCCTGACCGCCCGCGCCGACGGCACCACGTTCACCGATCCGCAGGCCGTCCTGGTGAGCAACAATCCCTACTGCATCGACGACCCCCTTGGCTTCGGTCGGCGCCAGCGACTGAACTCCGGCCGGCTCGGCGTCCTCGCCGTGAAGGTGGACAGCGCCGTGGAGGTGGCCGAACTGCTGCTGGATCCCCAGGGGGTCGGGGCGCTGACGGCTCGCGAGGTGGTGATCGACGCCGACGAGCCGCAGCTGGAGGTCGGCCTCGACGGCGAGGCCGTCACCCTGCGCACCCCCGTCCGCTGCCGCATCGAACGCCGCGCCCTGCGCGTCCGGGTCCCCCGTGAACGGCCCGGCGTCCCCGACCTGCCGCCCCGCCTGGACTGGCGCCGACTCCGCAAACTCGCCGCCGTCGTGGGCCGTACGGCCGTTCCTACGCGCTCCGCTCACAGGAGCCGGCCGCCGGGGGACAAGGAGCCCCGACGCTGAGAGGGCTGTACGGGGGCTTACTTGTGTGACTAGTGTGCCCGCTGATGTTCACTGTTGATATACCCCTGATTCATGTAGGACGAGGAACGGCGGCCCCGGGTTGCCTCAGGAGGTCCGGTGAGTGACGCCGTACGCTCGGCGGAACGCGCGGTCGTCAGGCCGCAGAGGGCCGCATCCGGGACGGCCGAAGGGCCGGCCAAGCAGCGCGACGCGTTCTTCGACAACGCCAAGTACCTCGCGATCGTGCTGGTGGCGATCGGCCATGCGTGGGAGCCGCTGCGCAGCGAGAGCCGAACCGTCACCGCCTTCTACATGATCGTCTACTGCTTCCACATGCCGGCGTTCATCGTCATCTCCGGCTACTTCTCGCGCGGCTTCGAGGCGACCCCGGGTCGGATCAAGCGCCTGCTGACCGGTGTCGCCGTGCCCTACGTCGTCTTCGAGGTGGCGTACACCCTCTTCACGCGGTGGGCCGACAACGAACCGGACCGGGCGTTCAGCCTGCTGGACCCCCTGTACCTGACGTGGTTCCTCGCGGCGCTGTTCGTCTGGCGGCTGACCACCCCTATCTGGAAGGTCGTACGGTGGCCGCTGCCGATCGCGCTCGGCATCGCGATGCTCGCCACCCTCACGCCGTCCATCGGCAAGGACCTCGACCTGCAGCGCATGCTGCAGTTCCTGCCCTACTTCGTGCTCGGCCTGTGCCTGAAGCCGGAGCACTTCCAACTGGTCCGCCGCCGCGAGGTGCGCCTGCTGGCCGTGCCCGTCTTCGCCTCGGCGCTCGTCGTGGCGTACTGGGCGGTCCCGCGGATGAACTACGCCTGGTTCTTCCACCGCACCAGCGCCGAGCAGCTCGGTGCACCCGGCTGGTACGGACCTCTCATGACGCTGGCCCTCTTCGGCTGCTCGCTGGTCCTCGTCGCCTGCTTCCTCGCCTGGGTGCCGGGGCGTGCCCTGTGGTTCACCGCGCTCGGCGCGGGCACGCTGTACGGCTACCTGCTGCACGGCTTCGGCATGCAGACCGTGAACCACTTCCACGTGTACGACAACGGCTGGCTGCACCGGCCGCTCGGCGAGATCACCGTGACCGTCGTCGCCGCCGTCGTCGTGACGCTGCTGTGCACCGCACCCGTGCGGCGGATCTTCCGCTTCGTGATGGAGCCGAAGATGGAGTGGGCCTTCCGGCGGACCACGCCTGCGGCAGGCGTTGCTGCACGCCCGCCGGCCTGATCGGAAGCGCCCCACGGGGCATGGCCGCGCGTGGTGTCATGCCCCGATGGGACGTCGCTATCATCCCTTAATGGGAAAAATGCTGTTTTGCCTCAAGGGGCTTCTGTCCTCGCCGGAGTGATCAATGTCCCGCACGGCCCCGACGGACGACGGCGACGAGCTGCTGGCCAGACTCGGATCGCTGACCGCCCAGGCGCGCATGCAGGCGGAGCTGCAGCGCTCCAGGGTCGAGCTGGCCATCGCCCTGCAGCGCGACATGCTTCCCAGGGATCTGCCGGTCGCCCGGGGATTCCACCTGGCCGTCGAGTACGCGCCGGCGTGCTACGGCCTCAATGTGGGAGGCGACTGGTACGACGCCTTCACGCTGCCCGACGGCCGCATCGGGCTGTCCGTCGGCGATGTTCAGGGCCACAACATCGAGGCGGCCGCCTTCATGGGCCAGGTCCGGGTCGGGCTGCGCGCGCTCGCCTCCGTGACGAGCGAGCCGGGCGAACTCCTCGCCCGCACCAATGACCTCATCCTGTCCCTCGGCGGCGACCTGTTCGCCACCTGCACCTTCATGCGGCTCGACCCGTCCACCGGAGTTCTGGAGAGCGCCCGGGCCGGACACATCCCCTGCGTCTGGGCCACGGCTGACGGAAAGTCCGGCGTCTCCGAGGACGAGGGAGGACCGCCCCTCGGTATCCAGGAGGGGATGGAGTACCCGGTGACTCGGTACCGGCTCACCACGGGCGGAGTGTTCGTCCTGCTCACGGACGGTGTCGTGGAGGGGCCGACGCTGAGCGTCGAGGCCGGGCTCGACCAGGTGGTACGACTCGCCGGGATCGCCGCCGTCGCGGGCATGGGGGCGGGCTCGCTCGCCGCCGCCGTGATCAAGGGCGTCGAACAGGTGGGGCACGACGACGACGCCGCCGTACTGGTCGTCGGCCACGACGGGCTCGACGTTCAGCCATAGGACTGGAGGCCACGTCTCTCACCTCGCCGACGTGGCGGCGCCGGTGTCTCATGGCTGCTGTGGTGGGTACCGAGGATCTACGTCGGCCGGTCGTCTTCGCCCTGCAGACGCTGGCAGTCGCCGCCGGCTACTACGCGGCGGGGTGGCTGGGCCTGCTGCGCCATCTCGTCGTCGAGGGCGCGGTGGTCACACCCATCTGGCCGCCCACCGGCGTGGCCGTGGCCTGTCTGCTGGTCCTGGGGATGCGCTGCTGGCCCGGCATCGCCCTTGGCGCCCTCCTCGTCATGACGACCCTCACCACCTTTCGGCCCGCTGCGGTCGGCATCCTCGTGGGCAACACCGCCGCCCCCGTCTGCGGGTATCTCCTGCTGCGCAAGGTGGGCTTCCGCACGGATCTCGGCCGATTACGAGACGGTCTCGCGCTGGTGTTCCTGTGCGCTCTGACCGCCATGGTGATCAGCGCGACCGTGGGCGTCGGACTCCTCGTGCTGACGGGGCGGCTCGCCGCGCCCGAATTCTGGCCGGTCTGGATGGCCTGGTGGGTCGGCGACGCGATGGGCGTTCTGATCGTCACCCCGGTCCTGCTCCTGCTGTACGGGCTGCGTCGGCCACTGCACGTGACCCGATGGAAGGAGGCCCTGGGCCTGGCCGTCATCGCCTGCGGTGTCGTGCCGGTGGCCACCCGCAGTTCCGTCAGCCTGCTCTTCCTCGTCTACCCGCTGCTGATCTGGGCGGTACTGCGCTTCCAGCTCGCGGGCAGCATGCTGTGCGCCCTGTTCACCTCGATCATGGCGACCGTCGCGGCGACGGACCGGGCCGGACCGTTCGAAGGGCTGACCCGTGTCGAAGTGATGACCAAGCTCCAGGCCTTCAACGGGGCGATGGCCCTCACGGCCCTGCTCCTGTCCGCCGTGATCACCGAGCAGCGCAACACCAGGCGGTCGGTGGAACGAGCGTGCCAGGAGCTGGTCGAGGTCCTGGAGCACCTCACCGCAGGGGAGTCCCCGTCCGGTCGGCAGGCCATGGACGACGGCCGGCGCGGACAGCCGGGAGTGCAGTGAGGGACGGCCGGCCTGTACGCAAGCGCGACCCCCGAATTGTGTTGTGGCGGTACCGGCTGCATGGCCCGAACAGCGAACGTCTATCATATGAGCGCCGCCTAGCTCGAAAGATGTACTTGTGACTGTCAACGAAGACTCGTTCACCAACTGGAAGCACCGCGAGGAGATCGCGGAGTCGATGATCCCGGTCATCGGGAAGCTGCACCGGGAGCGGGACGTCACCGTCCTGCTGCACAGCCGCTCCTTGGTGAACAAATCGGTCGTCAGCATCCTGAAGACCCATCGTTTCGCCCGGCAGATCGCCGGTGAGGAGCTCTCGGTCACCGAGACGATGCCTTTCCTGCAGGCGCTGACCGCCCTCGATCTCGGCCCTTCCCAGATCGACATCGGCATGCTCGCCGCGACGTACCGCACGGACGACCGCGGTCTGTCGGTGCAGGAGTTCACCGCCGAGGCCGTGGCCGGCGCCACGGGCGCCAACAAGATCGAGCGCCGGGAGCCGCGCGACGTCGTCCTCTACGGCTTCGGCCGCATCGGGCGGCTCCTTGCGCGCCTGCTCATCGAGAAGGCCGGCTCCGGGAACGGACTGCGGCTGCGGGCCATCGTCGTCCGCAACAACGGTGGCCGGGTCGCCGAGGATCTCGTCAAGCGGGCCTCCCTGCTGCGCCGTGACTCCATCCACGGCCAGTTCCAGGGCACGATCACCGTCGACGAGGCGAACAGCAGGATCATCGCCAACGGCAACGAGATCCAGGTCGTCTACTCCGACGACCCGACGACGGTGGACTACACGGCGTACGGCATCAAGGACGCCATCCTCATCGACAACACCGGCAAGTGGCGCGACCGCGAAGGCCTGTCGAAGCACCTTCGCCCCGGCATCGAGAAGGTCGTCCTGACCGCGCCGGGCAAGGGCGACGTCCCGAACATCGTCCACGGCGTCAACCACGACACCATCAAGCCGGACGAGCAGATCCTGTCCTGCGCCTCCTGCACCACCAACGCGATCGTGCCGCCGCTGAAGGCGATGGCGGACGAGTACGGCGTCCTGCGCGGCCACGTGGAGACCGTCCACTCCTTCACCAACGACCAGAATCTGCTGGACAATTACCACAAGTCCGACCGGCGCGGCCGTTCGGCGCCGCTGAACATGGTCATCACCGAAACCGGCGCCGCCTCCGCCGTCGCCAAGGCGCTGCCCGACCTCAAGGCGAAGATCACCGGCAGCTCGATCCGCGTCCCGGTGCCCGATGTCTCGATCGCGATCCTCAACCTGCAACTCGCCCGCGAGACAACCCGCCAGGAGGTCCTCGACCACCTCCGCGATGTGTCACTGACCTCGCCGCTCAAGCGCCAGATCGACTTCATCAGCGCCCCCGACGCGGTCTCCAGCGACTTCATCGGCTCGCGCCACGCCTCGATCGTCGACGCCGGCGCGCTCAAGGTGGAGGGCGACAACGCCATCCTCTACCTCTGGTACGACAACGAGTTCGGCTACTCCTGCCAGGTCATCCGCGTCGTCCAGCACGTCTCCGGAGTGGAGTACCCCACCTACCCGGCTCCGCTGCACTGATCTCGGCGCTGTCTGCGTCCCTGGCGAACCCTGCGGGAGGTTCGCCAGGGACGTCGTCGTTTCACGCCCCAATTGAAGCCGCGCACACGTGAATTCACGACGCGGTTGAACAAGTCGGCGCTCGGCTGCGTATGTCACCGGAAGGCTTCCATGACCAGGCCGGCCATCAGTCGTAGGAGTACTCCGTGGGACGCAAGACGCGCAGACGCCCCAAAGGTGCAAGACGGGCGACATTCGCAGCTGTCGCTCTGATGTTGGGCGGTGGGGGACTGGTGGTGGCGAATGTCTACGCCTCCGCCACCGACGGCGGTTCGGGGGGTGCGAACAGCACGCTCGTGAACGAAGCCGGGGCCGGGACGGCCACCACCATCGACTGCCCGGACGTGGGCGCCCGGCTGACCGAGGTTCCGGACGACGCGCGAGCGGACGTGGACAAGGAACTCGCCCTGCTGGACCAGCAGGTGACGGAGGCCTACCAGAAGCTCCAGGAGTCGGCGGGCGCCGCGCAGGACGGCGACTTCGACGCGGACGCGATCATGACGCCGCTGCAGGAGCAGCGGACCGGGACGATCGAGCGCATCGCCGCCGCCATCGACCGGATGGGCGAGCGTCCGCAGGGTCTGGAAGACCTCGCGGCCTGCACGCTGCGACCCGCGGGCGACCAGGGCGGTGACGGCGCCGACGCCGGTCAGGGCGAGAACGATGGCTCCCAGGACGACGAGAACCAGGGAGACGAAGGCCAGACCGGAAACGGCGGTCAGGCCGGCAACGGGCCCGTCGCCGCGGACTACGCGGACATCACCACCGTGCAGCCGAACGTCCAGAAGCCGCCCCAGCAGGCGAGCGCGTCCCGCGGCAGCTTCACCACCAGCTGCGGCGTCAACGAACAGGGCCTGTTCAACTCCGACAACGTGATCGTCGCCCCCGGTGTCATCAACGGAGCCCACCACTTCCACGACTACGTCGGTAACCAGGCCAACGACGCCTTCGCCAGCGACCAGGACCTCGCGAACGCCGAGACGAGCTGCGAGAACCCCGGCGACAAGTCGTCGTACTACTGGCCGGTGCTGCGCCTTCAGAACGGGACCGTGGAGCAGGACGCCGAGGCCCCCGGCGGCGGAATCGAGGGCAACGCCGGTGAGATCGTCACGCCCGTACAGGTCACGCTGACGTTCGTGGGCAGCCCGGTCGGCGAGGTCACGGCCATGCCGCGACTGCTGCGCATCATCACCGGCGACGCCAAGGCGTTCGTCAACGGAACCGCCAACGCCAACGCCTCCTGGAGCTGCACCGGTTTCGAGGACCGGCAGCTCAAGGACAAGTACCCGCTGTGCCCGTCCGGCAGTGACGTGGTGCGCACCTTCGAGTTCCAGAGCTGCTGGGACGGCCGGAACATCGACAGCGCCAACCACCGCACCCATGTGGCCTTCGCCGACGCCGCCGGTCAGTGCCCCGCCGGATTCCAGGCGATACCGCAGCTGGTGCAGCGCATCGTGTACGACGTCGACGCGCCGAGCCTGAACGACGGAGGCCGGACGACCCCGCTGTTCGCCGTGGACTCCTTCCCGGAGCAACTGCACAAGCCGGTCACGGACCACGGTGACTTCATCAACGTCTTCGACGAAGACCTGATGGGCGAGATGGTCGACTGCATCAACGGCGGCCGGCAGTGCGATTCGGGCGATGCGGAACCGGGCTCCGGGGCCGACCCCGACGAGGGAGCGGGGGAGCAGCCCACGGCGACTCCGGAGGAACCCCAGGACGGCAACCCCGGGGAACAGCCCGATGAGGGCAATGGCGAGGAGCAGCCGGGCGACGACGGTGCGGACAAGCCCGGCGACAACGGCGAGGACAAGCCCGGCGACGATGGCGGGGAGCAGCCCGGCGACAAGGGCAACGAGCCGTCTGCCGAGCCCTCGAACGGCGCGGGCGGCTCGGAGTCGGCGCCGGCCGCTCCCGAAGAAACCGCCCCTGCCAGTGGCGCACCCAACGTCTACGCCTCGCCCTCGGCCACCTCGCGACCGTCCGACACCGGGGCGCAGGACGACTCGGACGCTGCCGCCGCCGAAGTGCCGCAGGAGGAGGAATCCGGCAGCGACCCTTCAGCCTCCGGGCAGACCGAGCCGCAGGCCGTCCAGGGCGGACTCGCCGACACCGGTGCGCGCCTGTGGCCCGCGGCGGCCGGCGCCGTCCTTCTGATCGCCGGATTCGTCCTGCTGCGTCGCACCGCGCGCCGCTCCCTGTGACGCCCTGACCGTCGGCCGCCCGCTCAGCGGGCGGCCGACGGTCAGGGGAGGGCCGTGCGCCCCGGCGCCGTTGAAATCCTCGCCGACCCGCTACTGACCGGCGTGCGGCTCGGCGATGACACGGAACGTCGCCTCCCCGACGGCAAGAACTCCGTCGGTCAGCGGTGTGGACCGCACACCGCCCTTGCCGCGCAGGGCGCGCTGCGCGCCCGGGCCGATGGTGACGTCCATCCACGCGCAGGGCCGGGCCGGACGGTTCAGGGCGAAGGTCACGGGTCCCGCACCGCAGTCGAGAGTGATCGTCGAGCCGATCAGGGAGTCGACGTCGACGCCTCGCAGCAGGATGTTCCGGCGTGTCTGCAGAAGACCGATGGACGGGTTGATGTCGAAGGGGAGGTTCTCGACGGCCATGATGGTCACCGCCGCGTCGCGATGGACCCGCTGCCCGAAGTAGCGGTCGCCGACCAGACCGAGGCCGGCGCGCACCTCCGCTCGATGCCGCAGCTCGTCTGCGAACCCGGCCGACGGCCCGTCCGCGGGACGCCCCGCGAAACGGTGCGCGGGCGACACCAGCAGCTGCACCACCTCGACCTTGGTCATGAGGGCCAGCCTAAGCCGCCCGTCCGGGTGGCGGCTCGCCACCGCCGAGACGGGCTGCCGCGCTGTCGATCAGCATGTCGAGCGCCGCAGGGTAGGCACTGACGTTCATCTCGGCGACGAGATGGCCGGCGGCTGCGGCGATCCGAGGGTGGGTGGACTCGGGCAGCCTGGCATAGGTGGCCTGCCACACCGCCTCGTCGGCCTCCCGGGCCGCTGCCGGCAGCGCGAGCGCCGCCGCGTCGAGCGCCGCGAAGGCCAGGGCCTGGTCGATGAAGCAGTGGTAGATCCGCACCGCTTCGGCGACCGGAAAACCGGCACGGTGCAGCACATCGAGCACGGTCTCGTCGGCCGCGATCTCGTGGGCGCGTCCCGAGACCCGGCTGGCGGTGAGCACCGCCGCCTGTGGATGGGCGAGGTACGAGCGGTGGATGCGCAGTCCCAGCGCGCGCAGGTCGGTCTGCCAGTCACCGGTCGCCGTCCAGCCGTCGAAAGCGCGTCCGATGAGCTCGTCGCCGACAGCCAGGACAAGGTCGTCCATGCCACGGAAGTACCGGTACAGGGTGCTGGGGTCGGCGCCGAGGGCCAGCCCGAGGCGACGCACCGTGAGTCCCTGGCTGCCGTGCTCGCGCAGCATACGCAGCGCGGTGAGCACGATGTGGCGCTCGGAGAGCACGGCGCCCTGCTTGGTGGGCCGTCTGCGCCGTCGTTCGCTCTCCGCCACGACCCGTTTGGGCATCGCGTATTCCTCCATGGCCGGGGCGTGGTCGGGGTGTGGTCAATGGCGTTGTCGGGGACCTTACG
>NZ_JBQQCE010000219.1:0-15612 GCF_052245645.1 Streptomyces sp. KR55
CGGGTCCGGATCGCCGCTCTGCGATTCTCGCTCAGCCCGGCCTTCCGCGTTCCGCCCGGCGCGGTCCTCGCCCTCGCTCGGCTCGTCGCCCTTCTTCCCCGGCTCCTCCGCCTCGTCGGGCGCCGCCTCCAGCCGCCACCGCTGCTCCGCGGAGCCGTCCCGTTCGGCGACGACCACCTCCCGGCCCGGACCGGGCGCGACGAGCCTGCCCTTGCGCCAGCGGAGCAGGAGTTCGCCGCGCACCGTCAGGTCGTACTGCACCTGGCCGGAGTGCACCGCGCAGTCGGCCGACCCGACCGTTCCCTTGCGGACGTGCGCGTCGAGGCAGAGCGTCGGGTCGGCGACGCTGCGCAGCAGACCGTCGTCCTGGTACGACCACTGCTGCGACGCGGCGGACGAGCACACCGCAAGGACAGTCGCGGTCCCGGGCGTGTCGTTGCCGCCGTCGAGGCACAGGTCGAGGGCGAGGTTGCGCAGCCGTCCCCGGGCGACCTCGACGGGGCGGGCGGCGGAAGCGGCCGACGGTGTTCCGGCGGAGGGGGCCTCGGACGCCGGGCTCGGGCTCACGGTGTGGCTGCTGGGCACGCCCCAGGTGGCGTCCGGACCGTGACCGTGGGCGACACCGTTGTCGCCGGACCAGCTTCTGGCGACGAGCACCGTCGCGAGTAACGCCAGGGAGGTCAGGCCGACGCCCACGACCACGGCCCTGGAGGGTCTGCGCGACAGGGGCCCGGCGGGCCGATGGCGCCCGCCGGCTCTCGGGCGGGCGGTGCCGGTGCGGGCTCGCGGGGGTGTCGGTGGTGCGCTGCGGGCGGGGCGTGAGTCGAGGTAGCGGCGGGCGCCCCAGCCGAGCACGGTTTCGGCGAGGAGCACGTCCAGGCCGCCGTCGAGATGACCGAGTTGTTCGGCGGCGTGCCGGCAGTACCGGCATGCCGTCAGGTGCTGTTGCACATCCGGCAGCAGGGCTCCTCCGCGGCGCATCGGGACGTCGAGGAGACGGTTGTAGAAACGGCATTCCCTGGACGGCGCGAGTTCCCGGTGGGCGCGTACGCAGCCGGCCCGGAATTGCTCCCGCGCCCGTTCCAAGGCCACCGACGCGGTCATCGGGTCCACGCCCAGCAGACCAGCCGGTACGGTTATCGGCTCGGCCTCGACCTCGGTGTGCCACAGCAGGCATTGAGAGGCTCCCGGAAGGGCATGGAAAGCGCGCTCTGCGAGGAGCCGCTTTTCCGGTGTCACGGACCGTGCCGCACGCAGTCCGCGGCCGCCGGTGGGTTTGCGGAGTTCCGGCAGCAGGGCCGCCACATCGTCCTCGGCGGCCCATTCCCGTACGGTCTCCCGCACGGTCGCGAGGAGGTGCGGGCGCAGCGCACCGACGGCCGCTCCACGGCCGAGCATCTGTTGGAACGCGGCGGTGGCCGCCATCTGCGCCGACACCGCCGAGGAGGCCAGGCAGACGACCGCGTAGTCGTACACCGCGCGCCAGTGCCGGGCCAGCAGCAGAGCTGCGGCCCGGGTGTCCGGGTCGGGGCCGCCCAGCCGGGCAACGAGATCGCGGTCGGACTCCCCCGGGCGCGAACCGGGTCGGGGCGGGTAGGGCGGACGTGGGGGGTAAGGGGGTTGCACTGGACCATTTCCTTCCAAGCCGCAGGACGCGACGCAATGCACGTCCTTCGGAAAGCAGGTGCCTGAATGGTGCGTGCTCATGAGCCCGGCCCAGGCCTTTTGAGCCTGACCTTTTGCCTTCCCGCGGGGTGCCACACTTTCGCACAGGCGTCTCACGAGAAACAAGGAGTTCGGGTGACGGATGCTCAATCGGCCATGAATTGCCATCTGTTACCCCTGGTATCCGCACCGGCATTCGAAATCGCCGGTGCTCCGGGCGTCAAGTTGTGTGCATCCAAAGCCTGTTGGTCCACAGAATCTCCCCGGAACAGGTTCCCTGCCGGCGCCGCAGGATGCGCCGAGCCGCTACTCGGCCATCGGCCGCCATATCCTCGACCCGAGGGTCTTCAGCATCCTGGATGCGCACACTGCCGGGCCGGGGCGACGAGATCCAGCCGCCGCCTGAGCGCGGGCACACGAATGGGGCCCCGCCGCAGTGGCGGGGCCCCATCCGATCACCCGGACTCAGCTGTTGGGGCGAAGGGTCCAGACGACGGTCATCTCCGTAGTGACGGCGCCGTCCTCGCGCTGGATGGCGACGGCCACCGGGAACTCCGGGCGCTTGCCCTCGTCGAGTTCGGCGACGACCTCGGCGGCGGGGCGGCCGAGGGTCGCGGTGGCCGTGACGGGGCCCAGGGCGATCTTCTTGAAGGCGATCTCGGCATGCACGGGCAGCGGTACCGCACGCGAGAGCTGGTCGCCGAACGCGGCCAGGACGATCGCGCCGCTGGCCGACTCACCGAGGGTGAACATGGCCCCCGCATGCGGCCCGCCGACGTGGTTGCGGTACTCGCTCTGGTCCGGCAGGGCCAGCACGGCCTTCTCCGGAGTGGTCTCCAGGTACTCGAGGTTCAGGGTCCGAACCATCGGCACCGTGGCGGCGAGCAACTCGCCGATCGACATCTGATCTGCGCTCATGGCCGCATGTTACCCACGGGTAGCCTCGGCTGGCCAGATGCAGGCGGTGACGGGCGTATCGCGGTGGCCCATGGGGCAGGAGAGCAGGCGTGTCGGGCGACCCGAACGGAGGGAGCCGCTCCGACTCCCGTTTCGCTACGTCCCTGACAAGGGGCAGTGACCGAATCGTGTCCACAGCGGCACTAGGGTTACCGCTCATGTGGCCAGGACAGCAGCCGCCCGGGGGCGAGCAGAACCCGCAAGGGCAGAACAATCCGTATCAGCAGCCGGGATACCAGCAGCCGAATCCCTATCAGCAGCCCGGCTTCCAGCAGCCCAATCCCTATGCGCAGCAACCGCAGTGGGGCACACCCGCGCCGGCGGGGGCTCCGCAGCCGCAGCCGGGCGGCGGGGGCGACGGCAACCGCACGAAGCTGGTCGCGATCGTGGCGGCCACCGCCGTGGTGGTGGCCGCCGGCGTCACCGGCTTCCTGGTGCTCGGCGGCGACGAGGACGACACGGCGGGCGGCGGCAGCAAGAAGAAGACGAGCCCGTCACCGTCGGCGCCCGCCGACCCGAGCGGCTCCGCGTCCGGCTCGGACGACAACCCGCGCAGCAACGAAACCGAGAAGCCGACGATCGACGGCTGGAAGGTGGTCGTCAACCCCAAGCGGGGGGTCGCCTTCGACGTGCCGGCCGACTGGGAGGTCGAGTCGCCGGGCGTGAGCATCGGCTTCGAGGACGAGAAGTCGGACGACGCCAAGCCTCTCGCCATCATGTCGGCGCCGGCGTTCTACAAGTCGAAGTGGTGCACGACCGACGAGAACAAGGACGGCCGGACCGAGGACACGGCCCTCGCCGCGGTGGGCACCAAGGGCGCCGACGGCGCCAAGAACACCGACGAGGTCGCCGTGAACACGGTGGCCTGGTGGGTCTACGGCGGCTATACGCAGCCCGACAAGAAGAGCGTCACGTTCGACGAGAAGGCCGCGCCCTACACCACGAAGTCGGGCATCGAGGGCAGCATCGCCTGGGCCCAGTCGACGAACACGCCCCAGAAGGGCAAGTGTGCCAGCGACGGCAAGGCGGTCACGTTCGGCTTCAAGAACTCGGCCGGCGACTTCGTGTCGTGGAACTTCTACGGCGCCAAGGGCGTCGACGAGGAGGTCCCCAAGGCGACCATCATGAAGATCCTCAGCACGGTGCGGCTGCACGGGGAACCGACCGGGGGCTGACGAGCGGACCGACGCCGGCCTCGTGGTGCCGGCCGAGGCCGGATCCGCTTCATCCGATGCCGAAGGCTCCGCCGGGCGGCTCGGGTGACGGTACGGCGTCCTCGTCCCGGACCGGCCGGGCCGCACCGATGAACTCCCGCAGCCCGGCCCCGTACTCGACCCGGGCCGGGAAGGCGTCGGCGGCGGTACGGCGGGCCAGGGCCGTGGTGTCGAGCGGGCGGTGTGCCGCGAGCAGCACCGCGTTGCCGAAGCGCCGGCCGCGCAGCACGGCCGGTTCGGCGATCAGCGCGAGCTCCCCGAACACCGAGGCGAAGGTGGCCAGTTGGGAGCGCAGGAAGGCGAAGGGCGTGGCGTCGGCGAGGTTGGCCAGGTAGACGCCGCCGGGGCGCAGCACCCGCTCGGCCTCGCGGGCGTAGGCGACGGACGTCAGGTGGGCCGGCACCCGTGAACCGCCGAAGACGTCGGCGACCACGACGTCCGTACTGTCCGTCGGGGCACCGGCCAGCCAGGCGCGGGCGTCCGCCGCGTGCAGCGCGATGCCGGCGTCGGCGGGGAGCGGCAGATGCTCCACGATCAGCTCCAGGAGGCCCCGGTCGGCCTCGACGACGTCCTGCCGGGAGCCGGGCCGGGTCGCGGCCACGTATCGGGGGAGCGTGAGCGCACCCCCGCCGAGGTGCAGTACATCCAGCGGCTGACCCGGTTCCGCGACCGTGTCCAGGACGTGCCCGAGCCGCCGCGCGTACTCGAACTCCAGATGCGTCGGCTCGTCCAGATCGACGTACGACTGCGGCGCCTCGTCGACCGTGAGCAGCCAGGCCCGCTTCCGGTCGATGTCGGGCATCAGCTTGGCGGTCCCGTGATCGACGTCTCGGATCACGGGTATGGGCTCGTTCACGGCTCCATTGTGACGGGACGGCGGGATTCGGCCGCCGCCCGGCCGTGGGCGTGGGCTCACGGGCCTGGTCGTGGCCGGCCCGGGCCGCGGCGGGTCGGACCGGGGGGTCGACGGGGTTGCGGCCGAAGGCCTTCTTCGTCGTCGCCGATGGGGCCAGGGCCCGCCTCCGTTCGAGAGGCGGGCCCCGGGTGTGTCAGCCGACGGCCGTCACCGTCCCCGCGCCGACCGTGCGGCCGCCCTCGCGGATGGCGAAGCCGAGCCCGGGCTCCAGCGGCACCTCGCGGCCCAGCTCGACCGTCATGGTGACGGTGTCGCCGGGGCGGGCGACCGCCGTCTCGCCGAGGTCGATGTCGCCGACCACGTCTGCGGTGCGGATGTAGAACTGCGGCCGGTAGCCCGTCGACACCGGCGTCGCACGGCCGCCCTCGCGCGCCGACAGCACGTACACCTGGGCCGAGAAGCGGCGGCTGGGCGCCACGCTGCCGGGCGCTGCCACGATGTGGCCGCGCCGCACCGCGTCCCGCGGCACCCCGCGCAGCAGCAGCGCCACGTTGTCCCCGGCCTGCGCCTCCTCCATCGGCTTGCCGAAGGTCTCCAGGCCGGTGACGACGGACTCCAGCCCGGCGCCGAGCACCTCGACCCGGTCGCCGACCCGGACCGTGCCGCGCTCGACGGCGCCCGTGACGACCGTGCCGCGGCCGGTGATGGTGAGCACGTTCTCCACCGGCAGCAGGAACGGCGCGTCCAGGTACCGCTCGGGCATCGGCACATAGGTGTCCACCGCGTCGAGCAGCGCCTCGATGGACGCCGTCCAGCGCGGGTCCCCCTCGAGGGCCTTCAGTCCGGAAACCCGTACGACGGGGACGGCGTCGCCGCCGTAGCCATGCTCGGTGAGCAGGTCGCGGACCTCCAGCTCGACCAGGTCGGTCAGCTCCTCGTCACCGGCGTCGGCCTTGTTGAGGGCGACGACGATGTGGTCGACTCCCACCTGCCGGGCGAGCAGCACGTGTTCGGCCGTCTGCGGCATGATCCCGTCGAGTGCGGAGACGACGAGGATCGCCCCGTCGAGCTGCGCGGCGCCGGTCACCATGTTCTTGACGTAGTCGGCGTGGCCCGGCATGTCCACGTGCGCGTAGTGCCGGGTGTCGGTCTCGTACTCGACGTGCGCGATGTTGATGGTGATGCCGCGCGCCGCCTCCTCCGGGGCCCGG
The DNA here is from genome assembly GCF_052245645.1 of Streptomyces sp. KR55. Lineage (NCBI taxonomy): Bacteria > Bacillati > Actinomycetota > Actinomycetes > Kitasatosporales > Streptomycetaceae > Streptomyces > Streptomyces sp. KR55. The sequence goes on from NZ_JBQQCE010000219.1 coordinate 5,904, forward strand.
TCGATGCGGTCGAACGGCACGAAGGTGCCGGTGCCGCGCTCGGCGAGGACCTTGGTGATGGCGGCGGTGAGCGTGGTCTTACCGTGGTCGACGTGGCCCATCGTGCCGATGTTGAGATGCGGTTTGGTGCGGACGTACGCCGTCTTGGGCATGGCGGTACCTCGAAGTCTCTGCGGAATGCCGAGTGATGGACCCGGCGGAGCGCGTGGGCGCGTGGCCGGGACGGGGACCCCAGGAGACTTGCCGACCCTCCCCCTGCGGGGTCCGCCGGACGATCCGGGGAGGGTCAGCTTCGGGCGCCGTCGACGGTTGCCGTGACGATCAGGACGGCAGCCTTCGGGGCATCCGCTGCGGCGGATGCGGCGAGAACGAAGGCGTACCGGAACATGACGCAGATCATCGCCGACGGTTCACCCCGCGTCGAATGGTTTTTCCCGCTGCTGCGGAGCCGGGCCCTCTCGCCCCGGCGTTCACGCCCCGATGTTCTTCAGCGCCTCCCGCACCGACAGCGGCGCGAACCGTCCACGCTCGCGCGCGAGGAAGGCCCGTACGGCCTCGGGGTCGGTTTTGGCGTACTCGCGCAGACACCAGCCGATGGCCTTGCGGACGAAGAAGTCGGGGTGGCCGGACTGGCGCAGGCAGTAGGTGAAGAGGCGTTCGGTGTCGGTGCGGTCCTTGTAGCGCAGCTGGTGGAGCAGGGCCGTGCGGGCGACCCACAGGTCGTCGTCCACGATCCAGGCGTCCATGTCACGCTTCAGCCCCGGGTCGGCAGCCACCAGGGCGCCCACCACATGGGCGGCGATCAGGTCCACGGTGTCCCACCAGGAGACGGTGGTGACGAGCTGCCGGGCCACCGGCAGGAAGGCGGACGAGCAGCGCCCCACGTGGCGGCGCAGATAGTCGACGGCGAAGTAGTGGTACTCGCGCTCCGGAAGCTGCCAGCAGCGCAGGGCGACGGCGGTGCAGTCGGCCTCGTCGGGGCGGGCCGTGCCGGCCACGACAGTGCGGGACAGGGCGCGGCGCACGGGCGTGGTCAGGCCGAGGAACGGCGCCACGTCCTTCATGTACGCGCGCATGGGCCCGGCACGCTCGGAGTCGGCGGCTGCGGCGTACGTCACAGTCAGCCGTTCCAGCAGCGTGTCTGCGAGCACGCTGCGCGGGACACCCACCGTTCCCGTACCTGTGACGCCCATGAGACGAACCATACGGCGATCACACATATTTGTCGGTTAGTGTCACCGGATGCTCGATGCCACCACCCGCTCTGGGGGCACCACCACGGCCACTTCCCAGGCCGCCACCAAGGCCTCTCCCCAGGCCACCACAACTGTCCCGGAACTCGCGGCCGCAGTCCCCGGCGCCGTCCCCGTCCGGCTCGGTCTCACCGCGCGCTGCGCGAGAGTCCTGCTCTCGCCCTGGTCCCGGTTCTCGCTGCTCGTCGCGCTGCTCGTGGGAGCCGCGTCGGCGGTGCTGCTCTTCGAACCGCAGCGGCTGCTGGCGCACGGCTGGCCGCCACAGCTGGGCGGTGTGGCCGCGGCGCTCGTGTTCGCGGTGGCGTACGGACTGGTCACCGTGGCGTTCGTGCCGCGGCCGCTGCTGAGCCTGGCGGCGGGTGCGCTGTTCGGCTCGCAGCTGGGCATCGCGACGGCGGTCGCGGGTTCGGTACTCGGCGCGGGGATCGCCTTCGGGCTCGGCCGGGTGCTGGGCCAGGACGCGCTGCGCCCGCTGCTGCGGGGCAGGGTACTGACCACCGTCGACGGGCAGTTCAGCCGGCACGGGTTCCGTTCGATGCTGGCGGTGCGGCTGTTCCCGGGCGTGCCCTTCTGGGCGGCGAACTACTGCGCCGCCGTGTCCCGTATGGGCTGGCTGCCGTTCCTGCTCGCGACGGCGCTCGGGACGCTCCCGAACACCGCCGCGTACGTCGTCGCCGGCGCCCGTGCCTCCACGCCGACGTCGCCCGCCTTTCTCATCGCGATGGCCTGCATCGCCGTACCGGGCCTGGTGGCCGCGGTGGTGGCCTGGCGCAAGCGTCACCACCTGCGGGGGCGCTGACCGCCGGTCACACGGCTTGCAGGATCATCGCGTTGGCGAGGCCGCCCGCCTCGCACATCGTCTGCAGGGCGTAGCGGGCGCCGCGCTCGCGCATGGCGTGCACGAGGGTGGTGGTCAGCCGGGTGCCGCTCGCGCCGAGCGGGTGACCGATGGCGATCGCGCCGCCGTGCACGTTGACCTTGGCGAGGTCGGCGCCGGTCTCCTGCTGCCAGGCCAGAACGACGCTGGAGAAGGCCTCGTTGACCTCGAACAGGTCGATGTCGTCGAGGGTCAGGGAGGCCCTGCGCAGCACCTTCTCCGTCGCCGGGATGACGCCGGTGAGCATCAGCAGCGGGTCGGAGCCGGTGACGGCGAAGCTGTGCAGCCGGGCGAGGGGGCGCAGGCCGAGGCGGGCCGCGGTCTCGCTCGAGGTGATGAGGACGGCGGAGGCGCCGTCGTTGATGGGGCTGGCGTTGCCCGCGGTGACGTTCCACTCGATCTGCGGGAAGCGCTCGGCGAACTCCGGGTCGTAGTAGGCGGGCTTGAGGCCGGCCAGGGTCTGCGGAGTGCTGCCCGGACGCACGGACTCGTCGCGCGCGACACCCTCCAGGGGCGCGACCTCGGCGTCGAAGTGGCCGCTCGCCCAGGCCGCGGCGGCCTTCTGGTGCGAGGAGACGGCGAAGGCGTCCATCTGCTCGCGCGTGATGGACCACTTGGCGGCGATGAGCTCGGCGCTGATGCCCTGCGGAACCAGGCCTTCCGGGTAGCGCTCGGCGACGCCGGGCCCGAAAGGATCCTTGCCGGCCGGGACGTTCGACCACATCGGCACACGGCTCATCGACTCGACGCCACAGGCGACCACGAGGTCGTACGCGCCCGACATGACGCCCTGCGCCGCGAAATGCACGGCCTGCTGGGACGAACCGCACTGGCGGTCCACCGTGGTCGCCGGGACCGTCTCGGGGAAACCGGCCGAGAGCACGGCGTACCGGGTGGTGTTCATGGCCTGTTCGCCGACCTGGTCGACGGTGCCGCCGATGACGTCGTCGATGAGCGCCGGGTCGACGCCGGAGCGCTCGACGAGGGTGCGCAGGGTGTGGGCGAGGAGTTCGACGGGGTGGACGTGGGCGAGCGAGCCGTTCGGCTTGCCCTTGCCCACGGGGGTGCGTACGGCTTCGACGATGACTGCGTCACGCATGGTGCGGGCCTCCTTGGCCGCCGGGACGATCACTGCAGCGATCAACCGGCCCGACCGAACACCCAATCGGCCGGCCGGGCGACCGGCTCGCTACCAGTGAGTAGGAAATTCAAACTCACCATAGCCCAGCGGGTTGGAAAATCAAACCCTCACCTATGCTGGGCTCCATGGCCGCCAACAAGGACCCGCGCCCCTGCTCGATCGCCGACGCCCTGGCACTGGTCGGCGAGAAGTACTCCCTGCTCGTCCTGAGGGAGGTGTGCCTGGGCAACGGCCGCTTCGACCAGCTCGTGCGCAACATCGGCGCCCCGCGCGACATCCTGGCGACGCGGCTGCGCCGCCTGGTGGACGCCGGAATCCTCACGAAGCGCGCCTACAACGAACGCCCGCAGCGCTTCGAGTACCGGCCCACCCAGGCAGGGCTCGAACTGGAGCCGGTCCTGCTGACCCTCATGGAGTGGGGCAACCGCCACCTGCGCAGCGAGGACGACCGCCCCATGGTGATGGAGCACGTCTGCGGCAACGAACTGGTCCCCGTGGTCACCTGCCGGGCCTGCGGCGACCCGGTGGCCCACGAGGACCTGACGCCCCACCCGCAGGCCCCGGGCTGGACGGTGACGGGGCCTGCGGCGGCGTGAACGGCGCCAGGGCCTGTCCGGCGGATCATGCCGCAGACTCGAGGTCTGGCACGCCCATCTGCCGCGTTGTCGTCACTCGCCGACTCCCCCACGCTCGACTTCTCCCCCACTCTCGACTTCGCTCGAGCGGGGGGACCCCCATGCGCGGGAGGGGCCCCATCGCGTCGACTCCCTCCTCCGCCTGGCAGCTGCACGCACCAGCCCCCGCTCACCCGCGCTTATAGGGCGCCGCCGATCTCCTGCGACCTGATCCGCCGGACAGGCCCTAGCCGGCGGGATACACCTCGAGCCGCCCGCACATCCCGAACTTCCCGCGCGCCGAGGGCTGTTCCGCCCGTACGACGGCCCCGCCAAGGTGGGACACGTCCCCGCGTTCGAGGCGGTCGAGCTGCTCCCCGGTCGCCGAGGCGGCCGCCTGGGCACCGCGACGCCAGCGCTCACGCCACTCGGCGAGCCGGGGCCGGACCAGCGCGGCCGCGGCGCTGTGGAACTCGGCCAGGGCCTGCGGCCCCTCGGCCCGCAGCACCCGGTAGCCCTCGAGGGCGAGGTCACGCCGCGCGCGGGCGATGCGCTCCTGCTCCACCACGGACGCGTCGGCCGGGATCACCGTCGCGGCGGCGTACGTCTCCGGATCGGTGAGGTACTTCGGCGGCAGGGTCAGCACCGCGTCCCCCGCCTCCGGCAGCCCGCTGTTCTGCATCAGGACGGTGATGCGAAGATCGGCGTCGTTGACGAGGCGGTGGATCGTGCCGGGCGTGAACCACGCGACCGTGCCGGGCGCGAGCGGCGTGACCTCGTACCCGGACGTCGTGAGCGTCTGCACGGCACCCCGGCCGGCGGTGACGACGTACGCCTCCGAACACGTCAGATGCATATGGGGAGTTCCGCCGCACACCCCGTCCGCCGCCGGCCAGTCGTAGACGGACAGGTGGGAGACGGCGACCCCGCCCGGGAGCCCGGTGAAGGCTCCGGGCGGTCCGGCGGGCTCAGTGCTGCTCACCATGGATGCGCCTCCAGGTACTTGGCGATCTCCTCCCGCTCCCAGGCTCCGTCGGCGACGACGACCCGGTAGCGGCGGGCGAGGGTGTCGCCGGGTGCCAGTTCCAGTTCCTCGTGGAAGGCCCAGGAGGGGGCGACGGCGGCGAACGGCTCGTTGCGGACGAACCAGTGCGCGGGGTGGGTGCCCCGGGCTCCGGTGTGGTCGTTCTCCGGGGCGTGCGCGAACACGAGCGTCGCGTGCCCGTCGAGGCCGTCGTGCTCCCCCGAGTACGCCAGCCAGGGGGCCTGCTCCCCCATCAGCTCCGGCCCTTCGCTGTCGGGCCCGAGGACGCGCCCGTCCCGGAAGGCCCTCGGTCCCCGCCAGAACAGGCCCGTGTAGCCGGCCATCTCGCGGCCTGCGGTGGTCGGGCTGCCGAACAGCAGCGGTTCGTCCCGCCGGTTGGTGATGGCGCTCGTCCAGGTCAGCGCCCACGAGCCGGCCGCCGGGTCCACGTCGTGCACCTCGATCCGGCGCTCCTCGTCGGCCCACAGCTCCCCGGTGTGCGGGTGCCAGGTGAGCCGCTCGGCGATCACCACGCGGGAACCGTCCGAGGTGACCTCGTCGAAGCCGACGTGCGCCATCGAGCCGACGCGCTCCGGAAGCGCGAGATATCCCTCGCCGTGAACGTATGTGTTGCCACCCCACAGGTTCTGGCCGGAGAGATGGGAGGCCGTCATCTGCAGGCCTTTGTGCCACCGGTGGTCGTTGGGCCGGTAGTCCGTGACGACGGCGCCCGCCAGGGTCCGGATCGGGTGCAGATACGGCTTCGGGGCCTCCCAGGCCGACTCGGGCCGGTAGACGTAGCTGAAGAGTTCGACGCCGGTGGTGGGTTCGGTGACCGTGATCCGGTCGCCGTGCGCGTGGACGGTCTGCAGGCCGGTCATGCGGGCACCTCCTGGCTCGGGGCGGATTCGGGCACGACGGGTGCCCAGCCGGGCGCGCCCCCGTGCAGCGCCGTGTAGTACGGGTCGCCGGGGCCGATCTCGCCCCGCCGGACCGTCGTGTCCGTGAACGCCGACTTGTACAGCGCGGTGATCAGCTCCAGGCTCTTGCGGCCGTCCGGCCCGCTGCTGCGCGGCCGCTCGCCCGCGCGCATGCTCGCGATCAGCTCGCGCAGCTGTGCCAGATGCGAGCTGGGCACGTCGGCGCCGAAGTCCTGCCAGGCCATGGCGTCCGCCTCCGGCACGTCCGGCGCCGGGGTGATGCGCCAGTCGGCGTTGGCGTGGCCGTACAGGTGGGTGAGTTCGACGGTGGCGCGCTCGCAGTCGACGCGGATGCGGCTCACCTCGTCGGGGCTGAGGACGCTGTTCACGACGGTCGCCATGGTGCCGTTCTCGAAGCGGACGAGGGCCGTCGAGACGTCCTCGGTCTCCACGTCGTGCACCAGCCGGCCGGCCATCGCGCGCACCTCGCTCCACGGCCCGAGCAGATCGAGCAGCAGATCCATCTGGTGGATCCCGTGTCCCATGGCAGGGCCGCCGCCCTCCGTATGCCAGCGGCCGCGCCAGGGGACGGCGTAGTAGGCGGCGTCGCGGTACCAGGTGGTCTGGCAGTGCGCCACCAGCGGCCGGCCCATGGCCTGCTCGGCGAGCAGCCGGCGTACGTGCCGGGCGCCGGAGCCGAACCGGTGCTGGAAGACGATCGAGGCGTACGGCCCGCCGGTCGGCCCCTCCGCCGCCTCGACGGCGTCGAAGTCGGCGAGCGTGGGCACCGGCGGCTTCTCGCACCACACCCAGGCACCGGAGCGCAGTGCGGCGATGGTCTGCTCGCGGTGCAGCGTCGGCGGCGTGCAGATCGTGACCAGGTCGGGCTGCTGTTCCCGCAGCATCAGCTCCAGGTCGGTGTACGCGTGCGGAATCCCGCCCGTCGCGCAGAACTCCCGGACCGCGGCGGCGTCGATGTCGACCGCCGCGACGACCTCCGTCTCGCCCTCCTCGGCGAGCCGGGCCAGTGCGGGCAGATGGCAGCCGCGGGCGATGCCGCCCGTGCCGATGACGGCGGTTCTGACGGGGCGGTCGGAGAGCGGGGCGGAGGGGGATCGGGAGGCCTGGGGATCGTCTGTCGCGGATGTCTCGGACGCCGTGGGTGTCGCGGATGTCACACGTGTCACCGGTGTCGCGGGCGTGGGCATGGACCTGATCAGCACTCCTCCGGGGTTCCTGGGTATGCAGCAAGCGCTTTCCCCACCGCAACGTAGGCCCGCCGCCGCAACCGGTCAACACCCCGAACCGATCACCGTCGATCACCCCGGCAAGCCCCTGTGCCGGGCCCGATCCCGCGGGACGCTACCCTTCCCCTCGACACAACCGATCACCGCGCGCGGAGGCTCGGTGTGTCCGTCGTCCGTTCCACGATCGGCACTTGGACTCCGTAACTTCATGTCTTGGTTCGAATCACTCATCCTCGGACTCGTCCAGGGGCTGACCGAATTCCTCCCCGTGTCCTCCAGCGCGCACCTGCGCCTGACCGCGGCCTTCTCCGGCTGGGAGGACCCGGGCGCCGCCTTCACGGCGATCACGCAGATCGGCACGGAGACCGCCGTGCTGATCTACTTCCGCCAGGACATCGGACGCATCATCTCCGCCTGGTTCCGATCCCTGTACGACAAGGCGTGGCGCAGTGACCACGACGCGCAGATGGGCTGGCTGGTGATCGTCGGCTCGATCCCGATCGGGCTGCTCGGTGTCACGTTCAAGGACCAGATCGAGGGGCCGTTCCGGGATCTGCGGATCACCGCGACGATGCTGATCGTGGTCGGTGTGATCATCGGCATCGCCGACCGGATGGCGGCCCGCGACGAGAGCGGGGGCCGGCACCGGGCGCCGATCCAGCGCAAGGAGCTGAAGGACCTGGGCGTGAAGGACGGCCTGATCTTCGGCCTCTGCCAGGCCATGGCCCTCATCCCGGGTGTCTCCCGCTCCGGTGCCACCATCAGCGGCGGCCTCTTCATGGGCTACCGGCGCGAGGCCGCGGCCCGTTACTCGTTCCTGCTCGCGATTCCCGCGGTGCTCGCCTCGGGCCTGTTCGAACTGAACGACGCGATGGAGACCGGCCATGTGTCGTGGGGGCCGACGATCTTCGCGACGGTGATCGCCTTCGGCACCGGGTACGCGGTCATCGCCTGGTTCATGAAGTTCATCTCGACCAAGAGCTTCATGCCGTTCGTCTGGTACCGCATAGCGCTCGGCATCGTGATCGTCGCGCTGGTGACGATGGGCGCCCTGAGCCCCCACGCGGCGGAGTCGGCGGGCTGACACCCCGGGGTCGTGACCAAGCCCATACGGGATGAGTAGCCGCCCGGTAGCGCAGTGTCAGTGCTTGCCCCTAGGCTTGCTCGCATGTCCCCTGACTCCATGGCCCCTGGTTCCGTGCGGTCTGCTGCCGAGGTGAACGAGCAGATCCGTGAGCTGTGGCTGCGTGCGGGCGGCACGCTGTCGGCTCAGGAGCGGGCGGAGTACGAACTGTTGGTGGTCGAGTGGGCCGCGGCCATCCGCGGCGAGGTCATCGAGGCGGCCTGACGGCGACGGCGTGGAACATCTCACCGACGTGCCACCGCGACGCGGTCTCGTCGTCTTCCTCAACGGCACATCCAGTTCCGGCAAGTCGAGCATCGCGGCCGAGTTGCTGCGGATCCTCGACGAACCGTACTTCCACATGCCGGTCGACGCCTTCCACGCAATGCGGTCCCGCACCCCCGTCCCGCCGGACCAGCTCGACACGATGCTGCACCGGACCTGGCAGGGCTACCACCGCGCGGTCGCCGGAATGGCCGCCGCCGGCAACAACGTCGTCATGGACCACATCCTCAGCGCCGAGTGGCGGCTCTGGGACTGCCTGTCGCTGTTCGTACCGCAGGACGTGGTCCTCGTCGGCGTGCACTGCCCCCTGGACGAGCTGGAGCGGCGAGAGCGTGAGCGCGGGAACCGGCCCGTCGGACTCGCCGCCCGCCAGCTGAAGCAGGTCCACGCCCACGGCGTCTACGACATCGAGTGCGACACCAGCGTCTCCGACCCCCTCGAATGCGCCCGCCGCATCAGGGACTTCCTGCCTGCCAGACCCACCCCCACCGCCTTCCAGCGCCTGCGCGCGGGCAGCTGACGACGCTCACCGCCTCCCGCCCCCGCATCACCGCCTCCGTCGCACAGGAGGCGTCCACGACCACCGAATATCACGGCATGCCCTCTTGGCGCGGCCCGCCCCGTGCCCAACACTGAGCCGATGACGCAGCGTGTGGAGCTCGCGGCCGTGATGGACCGGCTCGCCGTCGACGGACTGATCACCGACTACGCCGTGGCAGTGGACGACGGCGACTGGGAGGCGTACCGAAATCTGTTCACACCGGACGGACGGGCGGACTACCGCTCGGCCGGCGGTATCGAAGGGGACGCCCGCCAGGTGGCCGCGTGGCTCGCCGAGAGCATGCGGTTGTTCTCGATGCGGCAGCATCTGATCGTCAACCGCCGGATGCGGTTCGACGTTCTGGAGCGGGACACCGGCGACACGGCACGGGCCCAGGCCGACTACGTCAATCCGATGCGTTTCGCCGGCGAGGGCTCCGCGGAGCCCGACTTCGTGTGCGGCGGCCGGTACGCCTTCGGGCTGCTGCGGACCGACGACGGCTGGCGGCTGCGCGAGGTGATCGTCCAGGAGAAGTGGCGGCGACTGCCCGAGAAGGCCGAAGTACCCGTGATCAACTGAGCCGACGACGCCCTCTGTACCGAGATCGTCGGCAGCGCGCACACTGGATCCACGGGTAGGGAGGCGCCGTATGAAGACGTTGGGCCGCTGGCTCGCCTCCCCGTG
>NZ_JBQQCE010000022.1:0-39203 GCF_052245645.1 Streptomyces sp. KR55
CGAGGGCGTCGGCGAGGGCGCGGGCGCCTTCGGGGCCGATGCCGTTGCCGCCGAGGCCGAGCCGGACGGGCCTCGCGGGGTCGGTCGCGGCGGCCAGGACGGCGGTGCCCTCGTCGCCGAGGTGGTTCGCCGTCAGGTAGAGCTCACGGACGCCGGCGTCGCGGACGAGGGCGGCGAGCAGCGGGGCGTCGGCGGCGGTCAGGCCGTTGCCGCCCAGGAAGAGCCGTTCGAGCGGAGCCTCCCGGTCCAGGAGGGCGTCGAGGAGCACCCGTACGCCCGCAGGGCCGATGCCGGAGTTGACGAGATCGAGGGTGCGCAGGGTGGTGTTGCGGCGCAGCAGCCCCGCGAGAGTGCGGGCACCGGTCTCCCGGACGGGATTCCGCTTGAGCCACAGGGCGCGGAGCGTGGTGTCGTCGGCGAGTGCCGCGGCGAGGGCGGTCACGCCGTCCGGGCCGATGCGGTTGCAACCGAGGTAGAGGGTGTGGATCCCGTGGGAGGCGCCGGCGTCCCGCGCGGCGACCAGGGCGTCGGCGACCGACCGGACTCCGTTGTCGCCGAGGGAGTTGGTACCGAGGAGCAGATGGGCGGCGTGCGGGGAGGCGGTGGCGACGGGCAGCAGCCGGGCGGCGCCGTCGGCGCCGAGTCCCTGCTTGCACAGGTCCACCCGACCGTCGGCGCGCAGGGTGCCGAGCGGGAAGGTCTCGTCGTCGGCAACGGGCCGCGCGTCGGCGAGGCGGGCCATCAGCGGCCCGAGCTCCTCGGGGTCGGCGAGCGGCAGATCGGGGTGCTCGATCGCGGGGCAGCGCACGGGCGTTGTCGGCTGGGTCATCACCACTCCACCGGTCTTCGCCGGGGCCCGGCGTCCGCGTCGACATCAAGTAGGCGCAAGACCGGTCGGATTCGAACCGACGTCCTCCAGCTCGATGCGTGGGCGCGACGACCTCTGCGCTACGGCCTTGCTGCGCACGATCATAGCCACACTCCGCGCCTGATTTCGATCACCAGTGTGATGCGATTGCGTCAGGCGGCGCGGCCGAATATATGCGTACGGTCGGCGGGGCACGGACGCCCCGACATCAACTCCATGGTGGAAACGCGCACTTCAACACCCAAACCCGCACACGAGGAAGTGGCGCACATGGCCTCCGCAGCATCCGCTCCCCCAACGCCCGGCAACTCAAGCGCATCGTCGCCGCCAGCCTCATCGGCACCACCATCGGGGCATCAGCGGTGGCACCCGCGCTCACCTACTCCCTGTTCTGGCGAGGGTTCACGCGCACCGGCCTGCTCGCCACCCTCTACGGCGGCGCGGCTTGCGCGCTTGTGCTGATGGTCTTCTCCAAGGCCGTTTCGGGCACGCCGTCCGCCGTCTTCCCGGACGCCGACTTCACCCTGTTCCCCATGCAGTCCACCGGACTGATCTCCATCCCGTTCGGCTACCTGGCGGGCTGGCTGGGCAGCCGTCTGGACCACTGGCGCCGCGCCGCCGACAGCCTCGAGAACCGGCGGCTGTACGAGGAGAGCGAGGCACGGCTGCTCGCCGCCGAATGACCACGGCTGCGCGGGCGGGCTACGCGAGCGGCTTCAGTGCCCCGCCGTAGTCCGCCCAGCGGCCCAGGTCCCGTCGTCTCCGTGCGGTGTACGCGCCCCGACGGCGACATCGAGCAGCGCCCCACGGCTGCCCGACGCCCCGGAGGCAACCCGTCAGGTCAGGCTCGACGGGACGATGCCGTAACGGCGCATCTTGCGGTACATCGTGGCGCGGGAGATACCAAGGTCCTGGGCAGTGCGCTGGACATTGGAGTTGTGGTCCATCAACCCACGCAGGATGGCGTCGCGTTCCAGCGCCTCGATGGTGGTCAGGACCTTGTGCGAGGACACCCGGCATTCCGGCGGGAGGTCCTCCGCATGGATCATCGGGCCGGAAGGCCGCCGCGCCAGTCCGCGCATCACCGACTCCAGCTGCCGGACGTTCTCCGGCCAGGGGCATCGCTGCAGCATGGTCAGGGCATCCGGGGAGAACCTGCTCTCACCGCTCGGCCGGTACTTGCGCAGGAAGAACCGCGCCAGGTACTCGATGTCCCCGGGGCGATGGCGCAGGGGCGGCACCTCCACCAAGGCACCGCAGAGCTGGTCGAGCTGGTCATCGGTGCCGACCATCGACGGCTGGCTGGTCAGGACCAGTTGCCCGGTGGCGGTGCCGTCCAGGTGCGTCAGCAGGTTCCTCAGTCGCTGCCGCAGCTGGTCGCCCAACAGGTGAACGTCGCGCAGGACAAGCACGTTGGACGGCACGGCGAGCAGCTCTCCGATGTCATGCAGCCAGCCCTCGGTGACGGCAGGCGCATCGGACAGCGGCGGCTGCGTCATCTCCAGCCGGCGTCCGGCGCCGTGGGCCCGGTGCAGGGCCTCGATCAGCGTCCTCTTGCCGACACCGGCTTCGCCCAGGAGATGCAGCGACGTCCCGGCCACGAACGCCGCCTGGCTGTCGGCGATCGCGCGCAGCCAGTGCGGGGACGAGCCCACCAGTCTCAGGTCGGACCGGGCAGGCGCGGCGGAAACCGCGGGTCCCTGCTGCGGGCGTCCGATCAGCCGGACTCTGAAGACGGCGCCCGCGTCGCTGTCCTCGCGCCGACAGCGACTGACCCTGAGTTCGGCAACCCGTCCGGAGGGCAGGGCGATGCTGCGCGTCCCCTCCGTCCGGGGGCTGTCGGCGATCTCGCGGGCGTGGTCGAGCAGCGCGTAGTGATCCGGCCCGGTCACCGCCGTGCTGAGCTGCTCGTTCATCATGACGACATCGCGGTTCAGGGCCAGCACGGGGCCCGGACGTACCGAGGAGCACGCCTCCATGTAGTCATGGAACAGGGCCCGCTCGCGCTGCGAGGTGATCGCCGCGATCTCACCTTCGATCTGGGCCGCGACCGAGCGGGCGAAGGCCATCAGCATGCCGTCGGAGCCCTGACGGATGGTGGTGAGGTTGAAGGCTCCCAGCAGGGTGCGCCGGGTGGGATGCAGGATCGGCACGGCCGCGCAGTGGAAGTCCCGCAGCGCCTCGACGTAGTGCTCCATTCCGGCGATCATGACCGGGCGGCCGCTGGCCAGCGCGGTCCCGATGCCGTTGGTGCCCACGTAGCGCTCGGCGAACACATGGCCCGGGGCCAGCTGCACGCGGTTGAGGTTCGTCGTCAGCCCCTCGTGGGACACTTTCCGGGAGAGCATCACGCCGTTCCGGTCCGTGATCATGATGGACACCGGGTCGTCGGCGAGCTGCTCGTGCAGCCTGTCCAGGATCGGCAGCGCCGCCCTGGCGAGGGGGCTGTCGAGGTTGGGGTTGTCCAGGTACGGAGCGTCGAGGCTGCCCGACTGCACCTTGTGCTCCATCGAGCGCTGCCACGAGGCCACGACAAGCGGCCGGGCGCTTGGATCGTTGGTGACTTCCAGGTAGAGCTCTCTGGCTGCTCTCAGCGAGCTTCCGGGCTGGTGGCGGGGCATTAACACTCCCGTACTGCGCGCGTCACATTCCCTCAATGCAGTGATTGGACCAGCCCGGCGGCGTGGCGCCTACGGCGTGTATCACATTGAGACATCCGCGGATGGATTCTGAGACATCGACCTGCGAGCGACGGCCTGTGTAATCGGCGCACCATCCACCCGCCGACCCACAGGGAGCCGCCATGAAGGCCGTGCAGGTCATCGAGTACGACGAGCCGCCCGTGCTCGTGGACGTGCCGGACCCGCAGATCACCGGTCCGCTGGATGTGATCGTGAAGATCGGGGGCGCCGGAGTCTGCCGGACCGATCTGCACATCCTCGAAGGACAGTGGAAGGAAAAGAGCGGGGTCACCCTGCCGTACACGATCGGTCACGAGAACGCAGGCTGGGTCGCGGAGGTCGGGCAGTCCGTCACCCACGTCAAGGTCGGTGACCCGGTCATCCTGCACCCGCTGGTGACCTGCGGTCTGTGCCGCGCCTGCCGGGCCGGCGACGACGTGCACTGCATGAACTCGGCCTTCCCCGGCATCGACGCCGACGGGGGCTACGCCGAGTACCTGAAGACCAACGCCCGCTCGGTCGTGCCGCTCGCTCCGTCCCTCGAGCCGGCCTCGGTGGCGGCCCTGGCCGACGCCGGGCTCACGGCGTACCACGCCGTCGCCAAGGCGGCCCGGGTACTGCGGCCCGGTGACAGGGCCGTGGTCATCGGCGCGGGCGGGCTCGGGCACATCGGAATCCAGGTGCTGCGGGCCCTGTCGCCGGTCGAGATGATCGTCATCGACCGCAGCCCGGAGGCCCTGGCGCTGGCCGAGGAACTGGGCGCCGACCACACGCTCGTCGCGGACGGAAGCGAGGTCGACCGTGTGCGGGACCTCACCTCGGGGCACGGGGCGGAGGCCGTCCTGGACTTCGTCGGTGAGGGGGGTGCCGTCGAGACGGGCGTGGCCTGCCTGCGCCGCAACGGCAACTACTACGTCATCGGCTACGGCGGCCACCTCCACGTTCCGACGATCGACGTCATCTCCACGGAGATCAACTTCATCGGGAACCTCGTGGGGTCCTACAACGACCTCTCCGAGCTGATGGTCCTGGCCGCCCGCGGCAAGGTCACCCTGCACACCCAGCGCTACCCCCTCGCCTCCTTCCAGCAGGCCCTCGACGACCTGGACGCCGGGGCCGTGCGCGGCCGAGCGATCTTGATCCCCTGACACCGCAGGAGCAGCCCCATGCGCAGCAGACCCTACCCGGCCCTGGTCGCCGTCGCGGCCGTCGCGGCCCTGACCGCCACTGCGTGCACCGCCCAGAGCCAGGAACAGCAAAAGCCCAAGGAAAAGGCCGCGCTCTTCAAGCCCGGCTCGGAGATCAGCTACCAGAAGTACGGCAAGGACTACCCGGCCACGAAGGTCAAGGACGTCCCCGGACCCTGCAGCTACGAAGCGATCAGCCGCAAGGACTACTCCGGACAGACACTGAAGATCATCAGCCACGCCGTCCCCGTCATCGGCGAGCCGACTCAGCTGCACGCCAAGCAGTTCGAGGACATCACCGGCGGGAAGGTCGAGGTCGTCAACGTCCCCTTCGGCGAGCTGCACCAGAAGATCCTCACGCCCCTTCAGGCGGGCCAGCCGGCGTACGACGTCATGTTCTACCCGTCCCTGTGGATCGGCGACATGGCCCCCTATCTGGCACCGGTACCGAAGAAGTACCTGAACACCCCCGGCATGAAGGACGTCACCAAGGCCTACATGGACGTGGCGACCTGGGACGAGAAGGTCGTGCAGTACCCGGTGGACGGTGACCGGCACTACCTCAAGGTCCGCACCGATGTGCTGAAGGACCCCAAGCGGCAGGCGGAGTACAAGAAGGCCACGGGCAAGGACCTGAAGGTCCCCACGACGTGGGCCGAGTACCAGCAGATAGCCGAGTTCTTCAGCGGCAAGGACTTCGACGGCGACGGCAAGCGCAACTACGGCAGCGCCGAGGTGACCAAGCGCGACGACCTGACGTTCTCCGCGTTCATCAGCCGGGCGGCGCCCTATGTGAAGAACGCGGACGTCGAGGGCGGTGTCTTCTTCGACGTCGAGACCATGCAGCCGCTGATCAACACGCCCGGCTTCGTCCGCGCCCTGGAGGACATGGTGAAAGCCAAGTCCACGTGGGCACCCGGCGGCGCCAACTTCGGCCTGGGAGACGAGATCTTCTCCTTCGGCGGCGGGCAGACGCTGATGTCCTACTCGTGGGACGACGCCTTCATCCAGGCCCAGCAGCCAGACAGCAGGATCCGCAACAAGGTCGAGGCAGCGCCGCTGCCGGGCTCCACGGAGGTCTACAACCGCACCACGAAGTCGTGGGAAAAGCAGGCCAACCAGGCGCCCTACTTCACCTGGGGATGGACCTCGGCGGTGGCCAAGTCCTCCAGCCACCAGCAGATGGCCTTCGACTACCTGTGTTTCTTCAGCAATGAGGCCAACACCGCCCTCGACCTGACCATCGGCCGGTTCGGTGTCAACCCCTACCGCAACGCCCACTTCGACCCGGCGTTCTGGCAGAAGCAGGGCTGGGACAAGGACGCCGCAGAATCGTACGTCCGAACACTCTCCGGCATGGAGAAGAACCCCAACCGCATGTTCGACCTGCGTGTTCCCGGTGTGAACCAGTACATGTCCGCGCTGGCCAACGGCGTCGCCGCGGCTCTGGCGGGCCAGCAGTCCCCGCAGCGGGCACTGGACGACGTGGCCCAGGAATGGTTCGAGATCACCGACCAGATCGGCAAGGAAAAGGTCCAAAGCGCCTATCGCAACGTGGTCGCGCTCGAGGACAACTCCTGATCCGACCGCAGGATGCCCCCGGGTGGCCGGACCGGACCGGCCACCCGAGGGCGCCCGCCCCCCTTCCGCAAGGAGAACCATGGACGGCCTGCGCCGACACAAGAGCATGTTCCTGTTGCCCGGACTGCTCACGCTCTTTCTGATCATCATCTTCCCGCTGCTGTTCACCATCCGCGTCAGCTTCTCCGGCTGGAACGTCAGCAACCCCTACATGGACTTCATCGGAGGGGCCAACTACACCGCCGTGCTGCACGACAGCCGCTTCTGGGCGTCCATCACCCGGCTGATCCTGCTGGCCGGCGGCACGGTCCTGATCCAGTACGTCATCGGGTTCGGCATGGCCCTGCTGGTCTGGCGCGAGGTACGCGGCCGCAGATTCTGGCGCGTGCTGTTCCTCGTCCCGATGATGACCACGCCCGTGGTGATGGCCGCCATCTGGCAGACGATCTTCCATGAGTCACTGGGACCGGCGAACGATCTGCTGGACATGCTGGGCCTGAACAGGATTCCCTGGCTCACCGAGTCCGGGCCGGCGCTCGTCGCGCTGATGACGGTCGAGGTCTGGCAGTGGACCCCCTTCATGTTCCTGCTGCTGCTGGCCGGCCTGCTGAGCCTGCCGAAGGAACCGTTCATGGCCGCCGCGATCGACGGCGCCGGCACCTGGCGCACCTTCTGGAAGGTGACCTTCCCGCTGATGGCTCCGGTGTCGGTCGCGGCGGTCGTCATCCGGCTGATCGAGGCGTCCAAGCTCTCCGACAGCGTCTACGTACTGACCTCCGGCGGGCCGGGCTCCTCCACGGAGACCCCGGGTTACTACCTCTACATCCAGGGGCTCAGGGACCAGCAGACCGGGTACAGCGGCGCGATGTCCCTGATCTACCTGGTGCTGATGAGCGTCACGCTCACGGTCGTCGCCGCCCTGCTCACCAGAGCGTTCAAGCTGAAGGGGGACTCATGAGGTCACGCCTTTATCCCACATTCAAATACACCGTGATCGCGCTGTGGGCCTGCTTCGTCGCGGGACCGTTCTTCTGGGCGATGACGACCAGTTTCAAGAATGCCAACGCGGTCCAGGGCGGCCCCACCTACCTTCCCTGGCTGCAGTACAAGCCGACCCTCACCGGCTGGCGCAACATCTTCGGCGGAGCCGGCGGTGTCGATGTGATCCAGCCCTTCGTCAACAGCGCGATCGTCACCATCGCCGCGTCGGCCATCAGCCTGGCCCTGGGGTCCCTGGCCGCCTACGCACTGTCCCGCTACCGGTTCAGGCTGGGCTTCATCAAGAACGGCGACATCGTCTTCTTCTTCGTCTCACAACGGATCATGCCGCCGGTCGTCCTGGTGATCCCCTTCTTCTACCTCCTGCAGTGGGGCGGCCTCCTGGACAGCATCCCCGGCCTGGTCATCGTGACGGTCGCCCTGCTGCTGCCCATCGCGGTCTGGGTGATGGTGGACTTCTTCAACGGCATTCCGCGGGAGATCGACGAGATGGCGATGCTGGACGGCTGCGGCCCGTTCCAGACCTTCGTACGGGCGATCCTGCCGAACTCCCTGCCCGGCCTGACCGTGGCGGCGATGTTCTGCGCCGTGTTCGGCTGGAACGACTTCTTCTTCGCCTTCCGGCTGACCTTCACCGAGGTCCAGACCCTGCCCCAGGCGGTCGTCGCCCTCAACTCCTCCATTCCGCCGTGGTGGACGCTGTCCGCCGCCGCGCTCTTCGGCGTGACACCGCTGATCCTGCTCGCCATCTGGGTGGAGCGCTATCTGTCCAAGGGGAACCTGTCGGGAGCGGTCCGATGAACCTGAACGCCACTGATCTCTGCCTGACCGTCGACGGCGTCGACCACCTCAGGAACGTGACCGCGACCTTCCAGCCGGGACGGCTCCACACCGTCATCGGCCGGACGATGGCCGGAAAGACGACGCTGCTGCGGGTCCTGGCAGGCCTGCAGAAAGTGGATTCCGGCTCCCTGACCCGGGCGGGAGCGGACTTCCTGAAGACGCCGGTGTGGCGGCGCGACACCGCCATGGTCTACCAGCAGTTCATCAACTACCCGCATCTCAATGTGTTCCACAATGTGGCCTTCCCGCTGAAGCGGGCCGGGCTGTCACAGGAGGAGATCCAGCGTCGGGTCCGGCAGAGCCTGGCGAGTGTGGGGCTTTCGGATTTCGAGGCGCGCAAGCCGTCCCAGCTCTCCGGCGGCCAGCAGCAGCGCGTCGCGATGGCCCGCGCCCTGGCGCGCGCCACCGGCATCCTCCTGCTCGACGAGCCGCTGGCGAACCTGGACTACAAGTTGCGCGAACAACTGCGTGACGAATTCAAGACCCTCTTCTCGGACCGGGGGGACACGATCGTCATCTACACGACCACCGAACCCGCCGAGGCGATGATGCTCGGTGATGTGGTGCTGGTCATGCACGAGGGGCGGATCCTCCAGACCGGCACCCCGCAGGAGGTCTTCGAACGCCCGGCGACCACCACGGTGGCGTCCATCATCAACGACCCGCCCATGAACATCTTCGCGGGCCGGATCGAGGGCGGCCAGGTCACGGTGGCCGGCTTCCAGGCCACACATGTCTCCGCGCACCTGGCCGATCTTCCCGACGGCGCCTACCGGTTCGGCCTGCGCGCCACGGACGTCGGCCTGGCCTCCAGCGGGGTCGAGGGCGAGGTCACCTTCGTGGAGATCTCCGGTTCCGAGACCTTCGTCCATGTGGTCGTCGGCGAGAGCCCCTTCGTCGTACAGATCGAGGGCATCCACGACGTCGCCCTCGGCGACCTGGTCAAACTGCGGCTCCGTCCCGACCGGCTGTTCGCCTTCGACGAGCAGGGAACGCTCGTGCGGACACCTTCATACGATCTCGCTTCAGTGGAAGGGCGTTGACATGGCGCAGTTGGACATCGTCGACGTCGGGCACGCGTACGCGCCGGGTGTCGAAGAGGAGCGGTGGGCTCTCAAACCGCTGAACCTGACCTTCGAGTCCGGCACGACGTATGCACTGGTCGGCCCCTCGGGCTGCGGCAAGACGACGCTGCTGAACATCCTGTCCGGCCTGGTCAGACCGTCCCAGGGACGGGTGCTGTTCGACGGCGTCGACGTCACCGCCCTGCCCACGAAGGCCCGCAACATCGCCCAGGTCTTCCAGTTCCCCGTCATCTACAAGTCGATGACGGTCTATGAGAACCTCGCCTTCCCGCTGCAGTGCCGACGTTGGGACAGGGCGAGGATCGACGCCAAGGTCCGGCAGGTCGCCGAGGCCCTGGACCTGCACAGCCGACTGAGGCAGCCCGCCCGCGGGCTCACCGCCGACGACAAGCAGCTGATCTCACTCGGCCGCGGCCTGGTCCGGGACGACGTCGCGGCCGTACTGATGGACGAGCCGCTCACCGTCATCGACCCGCAGCTGAAGCACCTGCTGCGGCGCAAGACCCGTGCGATCACCGAGCAGTTCAGGCCCACCGTGATCTACGTGACGCACGACCAGTACGAGGCGATGAGCTTCGCGCAGGAAGTGCTGGTGATGAAGGACGGCCGTGCCGTGCAGCAGGGCACACCTGAGCAGCTCTTCGAGGCGCCCTCGTCCACCTACGTCGGCTACTTCATCGGCTCACCGGCGATGAACTTCCTGACCGTGGACCGGGGCAACGGAAGCCTCACGCTGGGTGGCCGGGCGCTGTCCGCCGCCTGGGACATCCCGCACAGCACGACCGAGGTCCAGGTGGGCGTCCGGCCCGAGTACGTCAAGATCGTCACGGACCCCGGTCCCAACACCTTCCCCGGCAGACTGCGGAGCGTCACGGACCACGGCGCGCAGCGCGTGCTCGAGGTCGAGGTGGCCGGGCAGCTCGTGAGGACCAAGACGCCGCGGGAGGGGGGAGTGCCGGCGGGCGAGGAGGTCCTGGTCCATCTGCCGCGCGCCAAGGTTCTTCCGTACGCGGACGGTCAGTTGGTACTCCAGCCGTCATGACCCGCCGGGCACGCCCGCACCACCCTCCCCTCTCCCGCGCCGCCGCACGCGGCGGAAACGACGCCAGGACATCCAAGACATTCAAGACATCAGCGAAGGAATCCCATGATCTTCATCACCGCCAAGTTCCGAGTCCGTCCCGAGCACGCCGACCGCTGGCCCGAGATCGCTGCTGACTTCACCCGGGCCACGCGTGCCGAGCCCGGCTGCCTGTGGTTCGACTGGTCGCGCAGTGTGGAGGACCCGACGGAGTACGTTCTGGTCGAGGCTTTCCGCGACGACGAGGCCGGGGTCGCGCATGTGCAGTCCGCGCACTTCAAGGCTGCGCAGCAGACGCTGCCGCCCCATCTGGCCGAGACCCCGCGCATCGTCAACATGACCGTTCCGCAGCACGACTGGTCGCTGCTCGGGGAGATGGCGGTCCCCGGCCAGGACTAGCGATCCCGCCGCCGGGTGCGGCCGCTGCCGTCCTCGGCGGATCCGGGGTCGCCCGGCAAGGCCCGAGACGGTCAGGTGAACATGCCGGCCAGTGGTTGTGCGGCCGCGGCCTCGCCCACGGCGCGGCACGCCGTGGCGGACACGAGGGATTACGGCAGGCGGTGACGCTCGAATCCGTCGCCGAAGGTGGTGGTCGGCATCCGACTTATTACTCAGGGCAGCGATACCTGCGCAATGCCCCGAGCGACGATGACGGAGCGGGGGCGGTCCCCACGGGTCATGGCCCCGACCGGGACCGCCCCGCCGGCTCACTCGGCGAGCGGGCCGAACTCCTCGCGGGTGTCCACCGGCTTGCCGAACAGCTGCCACCGCTCGCCCTCGAACCGCATCAGCTGCATCGTCTCGAGCGGGAAGGCGTCGTCGGGCCCGGTGGAGAGGGTGACACCGGGCAGCAGCATGCCCACCATGTTCAACCATGGCGCTGGAGGCGCCCGGGCGCCCGGGCGCCCGTGAGCTTGACAGCTCGTTTCCCTACTTGAAGGCTACCGACCAGTCGGTATGAAGGGCCGAATCATGACCGAGTTGAGCATCTCCACTGCTGTGGGCGTGTTCGACGCGATCGCGGCGGATCCGGCCTCGGTACTGGCGAGGTCGCGTATTCAAGTGTCGCCAGTTCTGGAGCTTGGGAGACGGGGTGGTGACTGTGCGCGTTCGCTGGGAGGGGCACGGAGTGCGTGCTGTCAGGGCCGCAGCAGTCTGACAGCGAGGAAGCACGGAGCTTGGTGGAGCTTGTTGTAGGCCGTTTCGTCGAGTTCTCGCAGGTCAGGCGTCGGGCGAGGCTCGATGAGTCTTTCAAGCATGAATCCGGCGGCCAGCAGCTCGTTCAGGAATGTTTCCAGCGGCATGCGTTGGTAGTGGATTGCCAACGGGCCTCCGGCGAGCGGGAGGTCGACCCAGTCGTCGGCGTAGTACGACCCATCGAATTTCCGCCAGTCAGCCGTCGGGTGGGTGGTCGAGACCAGCAGCCACCCGCACGGACGCAGGACGCGTCGTAGCTCGCCGAGGAGACGCAGCCGGTCGGCGATATGGTGGAGCAGCAATGCGCACACGACTCCGTCGAACGACGCGTCGTCGATGAAGTCCAGCGGCTTCTCCGCGTCGTGCATGCGCAGTTCGGCCCGGTCGCCCAATCGCTCCCGCGCGTGACTCACGCAAAGTTGCACTGCCGTCGATTCCGACCACCTCGGCACCGCCCGCCAGGAGTTCGGCTGTTCGTGCACACCGAAGCGACGTGGCACGCCTACGTCGAACGGGAACTACGCAAGCGTCGGTCACCGCTGCTGTGGATGTGTGCCGACGGGCTGCTGCTCTTTGACACCGATGGACTCGGAGCACGCATCGCCGCAGAAGCCCGGAAGCTGACCGCCGCAGGACCACCCCCAGAGTCGGCGGAAGAGATCGACGACCGCCGCTACGCGATCACCGACCTCCTGGACGACCTCACGGGAAGCAACGACCAGAACGAGCGTCTCTTCATTGTGACCGAACTGGTCCGACGGACCGGTGAGCTGGCGCTGGCCATTGACGGTTCGTGGGGTGGCGGGGGGAAGTCGCTGGCACGCCGTCTTGAGACGACCGCGCCAGGGCTCAGCACACGCCTCTACCACGGCCTACACGAGGTACTGGGCGGGAGAGTAGAGCCCCTCGTGGCCGTCGTGGACGAGGTGCTCGGGCAGGCCGGCGGCCGGTTGTGGGTCGGCTACAAGCGTGCCGGAATGCCCTGAACGATCTCGCACTGCGGACGGGACCAACACCCATCAAGCGTCACTGACTCGGGCCTGCATCGGTGAACGTGAATCAGGTCGGTAGCGGGGCCCGGGCCACCTTTCGCGTACGCCGACTCTCAGGAGGGAAGAGCCGCCTCGAGGTACGCCTGCACAGGCTCGAACAACCCGTGTGGCACGTAGTGAGGGATCTCGCCATGCGTCACCCAGGCAAGATCGGCCAGTTCGTCAGGGGCTGCGATATGGGCATTGCCACTCAGCACCTCGCAGGCGATGTACGACATCAGTCGGCCCGTCTCTGGGTGGACACGCTCACCGAGCCGCTTCACAGCTGCCACAGCCAAGCCTGTCTCCTCCTGCGTCTCACGCACGGCAGCGTCTTCACGCGTCTCACCAGGTTCGACCTTGCCGGCCGGGAACTGCCAGGAGAGCGAACCCTCGCTGACACGGCGACGCACCATCAGTACACGTCCTTCGTGAACGATGATGGCTGCGGCTACGCCCGCAGTCTGTCGCAACGTCTGATCCTCCAGGGTCAGATCACTTGGCGGAGAGCAACGCCCGAGTCTCCACGGCACACCCCCACGACAGCGTGACGCCGGCGCCTCCGTGCCCGTAGTTGTGCACGACCACGGTGCCGTCCTCCCACAGCTGACCCTCCACACGGACCGTGGCGCGGGTCGGTCGAGCGCCGATCCGGTGCTCCAGGACGCGGGCCTGGGCGAGGCGGGGTTCGATTTCGACGCAGCGGGCGAGGATGCTGGTCGCCGCCTTGTCGTCGGGTGCGAGGTCGCCCTCGTCGTCGATCGCTGTGCCGCCCAGGACGACGGTGTCCCCGTGGGGATAGAAGCACAGTAGGTCCGGCGAGAGGCCGGTGTCCTCGGAGAAGAACTCGGTCAACCCGGGGTTGGTGACGACGACGTGCTGGCCGCGGATGGGCCGGAGGTCAGGATCCGGCACCAGGTCGCGTGCGCCGAGACCCGCACAGTTGACGATCACCGAAGCCGGACCGGCGTCCGCGAGCGAGGCCAGCTGACGCCGCTCGACCGCTCCACCGACATCACGTAGCCGGCGCAAGAGGTAATTCAGATAGGTGGGCATATCGATCAGCGGCACAGTGAACCGGTAGCCCGCCGTGAACCCGGCCGGGAGCTCAGCAGGCTCACAAGGCCGGAAACCCGGCAAAGTCGTGGCCCAGTCCGGCGCGGCCTCGGCCATGCGGGACGCCTCGATCCCACTTGTGTGCCGGACACCCGTCACCGGGTCCTCGGCCAGCTCCCGAAAGACCTCCAGGGACCATTGTCCCCACTGGTCGACCTTGTCTTTCGGCTCGACCAGGTACGGTCCCCACATCGCCCCGGCCGCCAGCGACGTGACACCAGGAACCTGCTCGGCGATCACACGTACCGAAGCTCCGGCCTCGGCGAGAACAACAGCCGTGGTGAGCCCAGCCACCCCAGCCCCGACAACGACAACGCGCTCCCCTGCGGTCATGAACCTGACCCTAACCGCCGGGTTGCGTTGACGGGGCGTGTTGGGCGAGGGCGTCCTCCAGGGCCGGCAGGAAGCCGCGCACGTGAGGGTTGCGCTGTCGGCGACGGAGATCGGCGGCAAGCTGGTGGAGCAGTGCCGCGCTGCGAGGTGAGCGCACGACATCGAGGCGGTCGGCAGCGATCTGGCCGATCTCGCAGGCCGCTTCAAGGTCTCCGTGGGCGCTGTGTCCCAGGGCCAGCCAGGCTCCCTCGAACATTGCCCTGCGCTGGCTCGGGTCACCGCGCGGGACGTCGTACGCCCCGTCTCTGAGCATCTCGGTCCCCTGGGCGAGGAAACGACGGCTCTTCTTCCCGCTGTCCGACTTCTGCTGTGCACGACCCATCTGGATGAGGCCGTAACCAGCCTGGCAATCCAGGTGGTTGTCGGTGAGGAAGTACATCCAGCGGGGGTCTTCCTGGCGGCCGTTCCGGCTTGCGATCAGTTCGCGGGCGGCGCCGCGGGTGTGGGCGAAGTCGTTGTCGCGGCCGGCGGCAGCGTACGCGTAGGCGAGCCGGGAGAGGACAGATGCCCGGACGGCCGGCGGGGCGGCATCGCTCGCGCGGCGAGCGGCTTCACCGAGGGCGATGGCGTCCGCGGGGTGTCCTCGGCTCGCCGCCTGGAAGGAGAGGTCGCCGAGGATGTGGGCACACAGGGGAAGATCGTTGACCTGGTGCGCTGCCCGCAGCGCAGTGACGAAGTAGCGCTGCGCCAGTCCGTGATCGGCGGCGTCGAAGGCCATCCAACCGGCCAGCTGGCCGATCTCCGCGAGCGCGCGGATCAGACGGCTCACGACAACAGGAGAGTGACCGCCTTCGCGAATCAGCAGCCCGACAGCCCGAAACTGGGCTCCTATGTAGGGCAGATGACGTGCCCCTCCGTGCTCGTCGTCGAGCAACTGGAGCATGGGAAGGTGCTGCTCCACCTGGTCCACGAGCGGATCGGTGCCGAGCGACGACGTCATCCGAGGCGTGTACTGGCCGCGTCCTGCGGTGCCGTCGAGGTACTGGGCGACGATCGCGAGGAGTCCCGCACCCGAGATCGCGAGGAACCGGCGACGGTCGACAAGCCCTCCCATCACCCAGTCCTCCACGATCGCCTCCATGCCCTGCCCGTTCCAGGGTCGCGCGAGATCCGTGTCCGCAGGGACGAGCGCTGACGAGTCGCCCACACGGCCTTGCCACAGTTCGGCCACCGAGACATTTCTACCCAGCTCCTGGGAGAGCACGTAGGCGGCCATCATCGGCAACGGCGAGCGCGGCAGGGAGCCGGCATCCCGCCAGTGGTACGGCGCTGACTCGGCCACCGTCCCCGCGCCGAACACCCTGTTGAGCTTGCGAGCGAGCGCCTTCGGGCTCCACCCAAGTTCATCGAGGCACCCCGCCAGTACGACATTGGGTTCCCCTGTCTGCGGTGCCACGCGCGACCACCTCTCGCCCCAGTGGTTCGTCCATCACTTCACCGGCTCCCCATGGTGACGCTCTCTGGCAGACGAATCACCGCCGTCTCAAGGAAGTTGACCGAGTTGACCCACTGATCGGGTCCTGTGTGACCGGCCCCTTCTTGTGTTCTTGGATCCCGGCGGAGGCGCCGCCTCCCACGCCGACGGAGAAAGAGGTGGGCCTTGAGACAGGACACGAGCGCCTCCAGAGGCCGACCGGGCGGTGTGCTGGAGCGCGACGCCGGACGACCGGCCTCCGCCCACGGTTACGGGCTCGCCGATGGCGACGGCACGATCACGCTGATCACGGATCTGCCGTACGGGCCGGAAGCGGCCGAAGTGGCTCGGGGCGCCGTGGCGCTGGCACTGCACGGCACTGAGACGGACATGCTCGATGATGCCCGCCTGATCGGGTCGGAGCTCGCGACGAACGCGTTCGTTTCGGGCAGTCCGCCGTTGGTTCTGTGCGTCGACCGCAGGAGTCTGGCCAGCGGCGGCCTGGAGATTGAGATCACCGTCACCGACGGCGGCTGCTCCCGCCCCGTGCCCGCTTCTCCTACCGCTCCCAGTGAGCAGGCCGAATCAGGACGGGGACTGATCATCGTCGATGCCTTGGCCGATGCCTGGTCGCTGACGACTGGCACCAACGGCTCTCGTGCCTGGTGCCGACTCACCCATAGGCCCCGCTCTTCGTCCGCCAGCGCCTGATGTCCACGCCTGCAGAAACCCGTCCTCCAAGGAGGCACCACATAGTGCGCATCGACCATGCGACCCCACCACCCTCGCCCACGGCTGTGCCGGAGGCCCCTCGCCAGCCCCGAGTCGTCGTCGCTCTCCACGAGGGCTTCTTCGGCGCGGAGTCGGGCACCGGCTTCAGCAACCGCGCCTTCCTCACGACTCTGGCCCGTCTGCTGCCGACAGGCCGCCTCGCGGTGATCACCCCGCACGTGCCGGAGACCGCGGGAGCGCACAATCAGCGGTAGGCCAGCGAGGTGCGGCAGATGCTGCGACAGGCCGCAGCCGAGGTCATCACGATCCCGAAGGTCCAAGCGCCGCCGGACTCGGTCCGCGGCTCGATCCAGCTGTGCGACCTGGCGGGCGAGGCGGCCATGCGCATCGCTGCTCGCGCGAGCCGGTGCCTCCTCATCGGCCTCGACATCCCCTTCCTCGGGCTCGCCCCCTACACGCCGCCGACCACGGACCTGCTGCTCGTACCCCGCTCCACGACCGCGCTGACGCGGCCCAAGGATGTGTCCCGCGTCCGCTGGGAGCGCGACGCCCTGCGAACGGCGACCCTCCGAGGCGGGCGCGTCGGGGCTATCTCCTCCCACATGCGAGGTCACCTCATCGTCAACTACGCCGTCCCTCGGGCGAGCATCGTGAGCATCCCGAACGGGCTGATCCGTGAAGAGATGGTCAGGCCGGCCATAGCTCTGCCTCTGCCTTTCAAGGCCCGCGCCGGATTCCTTCTCGCCATGGGCCGCGCCGTGCCGACGAAAGGCTTCGAAGACCTCCTGGAGGCGTTGCGCATCCTGAAGGAACGCGGCGTCCACGTTCCTCACCTGCTGCTGGCTGCCGTGACCTCGGAGGAACACGAGTGCCCCTCCTCGTACCAGCAAGACCTGGCGGCACACATCCGCGCGCACGATCTGGACGCGACTCTGATTACTCGCTTCACCCCCGCGATCCGTGCCTGGCTGCACAGCCCGGCCCTGCGCGCGGTCATCGTTCCCTCTCGTGAGGAGCCCTTTGGGCGGATACCCCTGGAGGCGTTCGCAGCCGGTGCGGGCCCGGTGGTCGCGACCACCGCCGGCGGACTGGCTCAGACCGTCATCGAGGGCGAGACCGGCTTCACGGCCGCACCGCAGGACCCCAGGTCCCTGGCCTCTGCCCTGCACCGCGCCCTGACCGTCCTGCCCCGAGAACGCGATCGGCTCCGGAGCGCCGGGGCGGCCCTGGTGCGCTCTCGCCACGACTACGACGCCAGCATCGGTTCCGTCATGGACCGCATCGCCCCTTGGGCGCTGGCGCAGTCAGCCATCGCGGAGGGCCGAGCGCGATGAACCGGCCGGTGGTGTTGATCAGCCTGGAGTCCCCGCACTCCTTCTGGCGGTTGTCCTCCGAGCACGAGCGTGCACTGTCCGCCGCCTTCCCCGGCATCGAGTTCCGCAGGGCGACCGAGGAGGCCGTACCGCACCAGCTGGCCGACGCACACGTCTACTTCGGGTGGCGATTCGCGCCCTCGTGGCTGTTCGACGCCCCTCATCTGAGGTGGATCGCTTCCCCGGCCGCCGGCACTGACTATCTGCCCGTCGCCGAGGCGCACTCGGTCGGGGTGGCTCTGACCCGCTCGTATGGATTCCACGGCAGGCCCATGGCCGAGCACGCCATGGGCCTGATCCTGGGTTTCTCCCGCGGGCTGTTCATCAGCCAGCGCGTCCAACGGAACCGTGCCTGGTGGAAGGACGACCTGGCCGAGGAGTTCTTCGACCTGGCGGGGGCGATGATGACCATCGTCGGCTGCGGCAGCATCGGACGACACCTCGCCCAGGCCGCTCGGGCCTTCGGCATGGACGTCGTAGGAGTACGCCGGACACCACCCGCGGCTTCCGAGGGCGGGATCACGTGGGTGCACACGACGGCGGTGCACCAGGCGGTCTCCGTCGCCGACGTAGTGGTCAATCTGCTGCCCGCGACCCCGGCCACGGGCCGCTACTTCAACCACGACCTCTTCTCGGCGTGCAAGCCCCGGTCTCTCTTCCTCAACCTCGGCCGCGCGGCAACCGTCGACCAGTCGGCCCTCCTGGCCTCCCTCGACACCGGCCACCTGCGCGGCGCGGCCCTGGACGTCTTCGATCCGAAACCGCTGCCTGCCCGTCATCCGCTACGGCTCCACCCCCGGGTCGTGCTCACCCCGAAAAGCTCGGTGTTCTGCCGCACGTACATGGACGAGGCCGTGGCGTTCTTCGCCGACAACCTGCACCGCTACCTCGCGGGCCGACCGCTCAACGGCCTGGCCGAGGTGCCCGCTACCCGCGCTCCGCTCGTAGGAGGCTGACCGATGCCCACCGCACACCACCGCGACCTGGCCGCCGCCTTCGCCGCGGCCGGCCGCAACCACCCCTACCTGGCCTTCACCCTGAACTCGCTGTGCAACCTGGACTGCGTGTTCTGCAAGCCCCGGTGCATGCCGGACTACGGGCACAAGGACCGTCCCCTAACCGCCTCCGACTACGCGGCCATCGCCGACGAGGCGGGCGCCTGGAAGATCAGGAAGGCGCACTGCTCCGGCGGTGAACCGACCCTCCGAGCGGACATCCTCGACGTCATCGCGGGCCTCTCCGACGGCCTCGGGCCCGACGCCGCGATCGGCATGACCAGCCACGGCAACCTGCCCCGGGGGCTGAGCGTCGAACAGCTCCACCGCGCCGGCCTGACCTACCTCAACCTCAGCCTCCACAGCCTCGACCCGGCGCGGTCCGCCGCGATCATGGGCGGCGGCGACCCGCGCACCACCCTGAGCACCCTCGACGCCGCCCTCTCCCTCGGCCTGCGAGTGAAGATCAACTGCGTTCTTCAGCGCACCTACCTGGACGACGCCTTTGCCGTGGCCCAGCTCGCCCGCGACCTGCCTATCGCCATCCGCCTGATCGAACTCCAGAACATCGGCCCCGCCCAGGCGCTGTTCGACACCGAGTTCATCATCGAAGCGGAGGTCCGCGACCGTCTCCAGGAGTGGTTCGCGAACGCCGGCGAAGTCCCCCGGGACCAGCTGGGCGTCCGCAGCCCCGGGCAGTACCTCCGCCCCGACGGCTGGGCAGGGTCGATCGGCTTCATCTCCAACTCCAGCTGCGCCACCTGCTCCGACGCCAACCGAATCAAGATCACGCCCACGGGGGTGGCGCGTCCTTGCATCCTGCACAACCGCGACATCCCCCTGAAGCCTCACCTCGCCGACGGCACCCTCGGCGACGCCTTCGCCCACCTCTTCCAGGCCATGCTCAACCGCAACACCAACGACGCCTGGCAGGGCTTCCACTACGTCGACTACGACCTGCGCTGGGACCGAATGGAGCGCCCCGAAGGCACTCCGGTCCTGCCCCTGCTCCCCGTCCTCCCCACTGAAGCGGCCAGCCCCTCCTGCACCCGCGCCTCCACCGGGGAGCGGTGATGGTCGTGGCCGACGCGCCGCCTCTCTACCAGGGACTCGGTGCTCTGTACGAACGCGAGCTGGACGCCCACGGCGTCGGGGCCGTGATGCTCACCCACAAGTGGCAGCCGGCCGACCTGCTGGCTCCGCACTCCGACATCGACGTACGCGTCCTCCTCCTCCAGGCACCGGCGGACTGGGAAGAGTGGAACCACCGCCTGGCCGCCGCACACACCACCGCCGTCGACCGGGAGGTCTCCCATCGACGTCTCCTGGAACATCCGCCCGGCTTCGCGTTCACCGTGACCGAGGCGGACGGGCGACTCGTTTCCGCGCCCGAACTCGCGACCTGGTCACTGATCAGCGGGAGCGCCCGGGACTTCCAGCGCTGGAAGTCCCGAGCCCAGATGGCGCCCTGGTGCGAGATCGATGAGCGGTTCTACCGGGGAATCCTCCAGGCCCGGATGGGCGGCCGATACCAGCTGGCTGCGGACAGTACGGACAACGTGGTCGAGGACATCGCCGCGTACCGGCGCCACTGCGTGGCCTGGCACTACCTCGCCCCCTGCTGGTTCGCCGCCGCCGCACTCGCGACACGGACCCGCTGTCCCGGAAAGACGGCCGCCCTAACCCAGTGGCGGCCAGAGGGACTGGACGGATACGCCGAGCTGTTCCTCCGGCACTCGGAGCACCGCTCCGATGCCCGCCCACGCAGTCCACGCCACCTGCTCCGCGCGGCCCATTTCGCCCTGGAGGCGGCCATACGCCGCGTTGCTGACGGGGACCGCACCGGCGACCAGGGCCAAGAGCACGCCCGTATCGCCTGGGTGATGACCGCCGGGATGCTCCGCGTACGCATCGCCCGCTGGCTGTACTACCTCGATCCGCCGCCCGGCGTGGCGACCGAGTACCTGATCCGGCGGGAGGCGAAGGAACTACGGTCCGCGGCGCAAACCCTGACCGCGCTCGCGGCAGACGAGACCACTCCCGCCCAGCGACTGGCCGCCCGGATGACGGCGCTGATCCCCACCGGACTGACCACCGCCGACACTCTGCGCGTGACCCTCGCGCGCTGGCACCAGCAGAAGACCACCGTCCAGGACTTCCTCAGCCTCACCCCCGATGACGTCCACCTCTGACCCAAGGAGTCTCGCCATGACCGCGCGTGCGCCGGTGCCCCGTACCCTGAAAACGGCGAAGGTCAAGATCACCACTAAGTGCAACCGGCACTGCGACTTCTGTATCTTCGCCGACGGCGCCCAGGGCGAGAACATGTCCCTGAAACTGTTCTCCACCATCCTGACCCGGCTGGAGACCATCCCCTTCCAGCAGCTGCACATCAACGGCGGCGAACCCACCGTGCACCGGGACTTCCCGGCACTCAGCGACGCCGCCCGCACGCGGCTGCCGGACAAGGTCATGGTCCTGGGCACGAACGCCATCACCCTGGCCCGCAACCAGCCGATCATGGACGCGACCCTCCGCTCCTACGACCAGATCCTCATCGGCTGCGACGACGAACACGGGAACTACGACGAGGTGCACGCCGTCGTGCCCCGCCTCCGCGAAGCCGGCAAGACCGTGGTCATCAATAGCGTCCTGGAAGGCATCAGTTCCACCCGGCTCATGCAGCTCCGGACGCTGTGTGACAAATACGGCGCCATCCACGTCACCAACCACGTGCACCACGTCGACGTCGGCCAGCCCGCGAACGAGCTGCGCGGCCTCTGCGACCGCTACCTCGACCAGCACCTGATGATCGAGATGGACGGATCCTGCTACCGCTGCTTCAACGCCATGGCGAAGGACGACAGCGAATTCAGCATCTGGGACGAGGACTTCGCGGCCAAGGTGTTCGCACCCAGGGGCCACCACTTCCGGTTCTGCCTGCGCTGCCACGAATACACCGACTCCGGCGCCGCACTCGTCCCCGCCCTCACCGTCTGATCGGGAGGTACACCACCATGCCCGCAGTCCTCGGACTGAACTTCCACCACGACACGGCCGCCGCGTTAGTCGTCGACGGCCGCATCTACGCGGTCGAAGAGGAGCGCTGGAGCGGCGTCAAGCACAACCACCCCACCCGCAAGGGCACGCTCACCGCCCCGACCCGCGCGCTCCAGTGGTGCCTGGAGGCAGCCGACATCGAACCGGAGAACGTGGACGCCGTCTGGGCCGCCTCCATGCGTCCCAACCCCGCGGCCGGCTGGTGGCTGGCCGAGGAGCGGGAGGAACTCGCCGTCCTCCTGCCCGCCCCGCTCGGCGAACACCTCCGCCTCCTCTCCCACCACACGGCCCACGTGCTCTCCGGCTACCTGCTCTCCGGGCACGAGCACGCAGCGGGCCTCGTCATCGACGCCGGCGGCTCCTCCCTGGGCTCCGACGTCGGCCCGGGCCGGGAACGCATCACCGGGTACGACCTGTGGCCCGATCGCATCGACCGCCTCTACCAGGGCATACCAGCCGTCGTGCCGGGCCCGGTGGGGCCCCGGCGCGTCCACTCCTCCCTCGGGCACTTCTATCGGAATCTCGCCCGGCGGGTGATCCCACCCGGCGACGAGCCCGAGGGCAGCATGATGGCGCTCGCAGCCTTCGGCGATCCCCAGCGCTACGGAGCGCACATCCGCGAACTGGTCCGGCTCGGTGACGAGGGCGAGGTCCGCATCGATCACCCGTGGGGTTCGGCGGACAGCAGCACACCGCTGCTGCTCGATGGCCGGGCCTGGACCGCCGACAACGTCGCGGAACAGCCGGAACACAAGCGGGCCGACCTGGCCGCCGCCGTCCAGGAGGTCTTCGCCGAATCGGTCGTCCACATCGCCCGCCACCTGCAACGACTCACTCGGGCCTCAGCGTTGGTGTTCTCGGGCGGATGCGCCCTGAACTCCCACCTCAACGGCCATCTGGCCGCCGACAGCGGCTTCGATACCCTCTTCGTCGCACCAGCCCCGCACGACGCCGGCACAGCCGTGGGCGCCGCGCTCTACGGCTGGCACTACCAGCTCGGGCAGGAACGCCTGCCGGTGCCCACCGACGCGGCCTGGGGCCCCGATCCGGGCGCGCTGCCAACGACAACGGTGCCGTCCGGCTACCACGCCTTGCCCCACCTCGGGCCCAGACTGGCACCCACGGTGGCGGCACTGCTCACCGAGCACCGCATCGTCGGCTGGGTGCAGGGACAGCTCGAATTCGGGCCGCGTGCCCTCGGCCATCGCTCGATCCTCGCCCACCCCGGTCACGCCGCCACGCGCGACCGGCTCAACGCGATCAAGAAGCGAGCGGCGTACCGCCCGTTCGCACCGGCCGTCCTCACCGAGCACGCCACAGAGTGGTTCATGTCGGCGGCCGACCCCTTCATGAACCGCGTCGCTACCGTCCGACGGTGCCGAGCCGACCGCATCGCGGCGGTCACCCACCACGACGGCACCGCCCGCGTCCAGTCCGTCGCCGCCAACCACCAGGGCCTGCGTGACCTTCTTGAGCAGTTCCGCGACCTCACCGGACTGCCGCTGCTGCTCAACACATCCTTCAACCGCAAAGGCGCCCCGATCCTGCGGACCGCTGAGCAAGCCGTGGCAGCGGCGGTAGACCTGCGCCTCGACGCCCTCGCCGTCGGGGACACCCTGCTGCTCGCCGACCACGTCCCCGACCCCCGTGCCGCGTCCCTTCGTACGAGGTGAGGCGGATGAACCCCATCGATCTCGACCACGTCCTGACCGTGCTCGGTGCCGCCGCGTGGAGTCCGGACAAGCAGTCCCGCGCCCGCGTGGCCGCCGGCCTCGCTCTCACGGTCTACGACGGCCACACCCGCGACCAGGGCACGCCATACCTAGAGCACCCGCTGGCCGTCATCAGGCTCTTGCGAACGGAGATCGGCGTCCGCCGCCCCGAGACCCTCCTCCTCGCCCTCCTCCATGACGCCTTAGAGGTGGCCCCTGAGTCGGAGGCACTGCTCGTCCATCACCTCGGCGGCCCGTTCACCGCCCGCCTGCGTGCCATGACGGCCGACCACCGCCTCGAACAGCGCCCCAAGTCCGTCGGCGACGAAACCCGCTGGCGCGCCAAGCAGGCCGCGCTCCCACCCGAAGACCTCCTCATCCGGCTCGCCGACCGCCTGCACAACCTGCGCGACCTCGGCGCGTCCCCGAACCTCGACCGGCGCCGACGGTTCCTCCAGACCCTGGGCGATTTCCACCTCCCCCTCGCCGACTCAGCCCGCAGCCTCGGCCCCCATCTGGAGACCATGCACGCGCGACTGCACGCCGAGTACGTCCGACACATACAGGAGGTACGTCCGTGAAACGGGTCGT
This sequence comes from Streptomyces sp. KR55, assembly GCF_052245645.1. Classification (NCBI taxonomy): domain Bacteria; kingdom Bacillati; phylum Actinomycetota; class Actinomycetes; order Kitasatosporales; family Streptomycetaceae; genus Streptomyces; species Streptomyces sp. KR55. Next base: position 23,940 of record NZ_JBQQCE010000022.1, read on the forward strand.
CTACTCGATGGAGCCGGTCGGCCGGACTGGCGGCCGGGTCTACCTACGGATGCTCCACGAGGTGACGGCCGACGACGTGGAATGGCGCACCGTCCCAGACCACAAGCGGACTTACCGAGTCCGCCGCTGGCGCAAGCTCCGCCACCTCGTCCGCCTGGCCCCTTCCATACGGGCGCTGGAGGGCACCTCCGGCACCTTCGTATGGGACGACCTGAGTCTGCTGCTGTTCACGCCCGAGATGCGCGCCCGCACGGTGTTCCTCCTGCACCACTATGAGCCGTTGCAGCATGACTCCGCCCCAATCGAGGCCATGCTCTGGGAGCGACTCTTCCGGGTCCTGCCGCAGTGCGCCGCCGTCGTGTGCGTCGCCCCGTACTGGGCCGACCAGCTCCGCGCCCGAGGCGTCCGCAACGTACGGGTGATCTACAACGCCTTCGACATGACCGAGGTCGAGCAGGCACGCGGCTTCGACCGAGCCGAGTGCCGCGCCGAGTTCGGCCTGCCGCCGGACGTGATCGGCGTCTACGCGGGCAAGGCCGTGCACTGGAAGGGGACCGAGGAGGTCTCGGCGGCCCTCGCCGGCGCCCCCGGGCTTCGGGTGATCACCAGCGGCAGCAACACCATCGGCCTCGACAGCGCGCACTACGACGTGGAGCGCGAGCGGTACCTGCGACTGCTGCGCGCCTGTGACGTCGGCGTCTTCCTACCCCGGATGCGGGAAGGCTGGAGCCGCTGCGCGGCCGAGGCCCTACTGCTCGGCCTGCCCTGCCTCATCCGCCCGGTGGCCGGCCTGGGCGACCTCGCCACGCTGACCGGCCAGCCGACCCCGGAGCTCCGCCGCCTCCCGGCACAGGTTCGGGAACGCGCGGCATCACGCCACACCGAGGCCAAGGCGGCGTACGAGGCCCTGGCCCGGTTCGACCTGAACTACTTCGGCAACGCCTGGGGCAACCTCCTCGCACAGGTCGCCTGACCAGCGGCTACGCCTGCGCGGCCAGCTTCTTGGTCGCGGCGTCCAGACGGGCCAGCACGCGGTCCCGGCCGAGCAGCTCCATCGACTCGAACAGCGGGAGTCCGATCGTCCGGCCGGTGACCGCGATCCGGATGGGCGCCTGGGCCTTGCCCAGCTTCAGCCCGTGCTTCTCACCGACGGCGAGCAGGACGGCCTTCAGGTCGTCCGCCTTCCAGTCCGCGACGGTGGCCAGCTCCGCGCGGGCGTCCGACAGGATGTCGCCGGCACCCGCCTTCATCGCCTTGTTCCACGACGCCTCGTCCTCGACCGGCTCGTCGAGGAACAGGAAGTCCACGTAGCTGGTGATCTCGGAAAGCAGCGCCAGCCGGGTCTGGGCCAGCGGCGCCGCTGCCTCGAAGACAGCCTTGTCGAACGCCTCCGGCCGCCAGGGCACGTACGGGGCGACGAGCCAGGGCGCACAGGCGGCGGCGAACTGCTCCGGCGATAGGGCGCGGATGTACTCGCCGTTGAACGCCGTCAGCTTCTTCACGTCGAAGAAGGCCGGCGCGGTGTTGACGTCCTCGATTCGGAAGAGCTGCTCCAGCTCCTCGTACGGCCTGATCTCCCGGTCGTCACCCGGTCCCCAGCCGAGGAGCATGAGGTAGTTCACCATCGCCTCGGGCAGGAAGCCCTCGGCGAGGTAGTCCTCCAGCGCCACCTTGTCACGGCGCTTGGACAGCTTCTGCCGCTTCTCGTTCACGATCACCGGCAGATGCGCCCACACGGGCGGCTTGGCGCCGAGCGCCTCCCACAGCAGCTGCTGCTTCGGCGTGTTCGACAGGTGTTCCTCGCCTCGGATGACCTGCGTGATTCCCTCATCCAGGTCATCCACGACGTTGGCGATCAGAAAGACCGGGGACCCGTCGCCACGGGCGATCACGAAGTCCTCGATCGCGCTGTTCGGGAACGCCGGCTCCCCGCGGACCAGGTCGACCACGACGGTCTCACCCTCGTCCGGCGTCCGGAACCGCAGCGCCCGCCCCTCCTCGAAGGCCAGCCCTCGGTCCCGGCAGAACCCGTCGTACCCGAGGTGCTCCGACCCCGTGCGCTCCTTGAGCTGCTCCCGGGTGCAGTTGCAGTAGTACGCCCGGCCGGCCGCGAACAGCTGCTGGGCCGCCTCGCGGTGCCGGTCGGCGTTGTGCGACTGGAAGTACGGCCCCTCGAAGGCCAGGTCCTCGCCATGGATGCCGATCGCCGCAAGCGCGTTGATGATGCCGTCGACCCACTCCGGCTTGTTCCGGGCCGCGTCGGTGTCCTCGATCCGCAGGACGAATGTGCCGCCGGACTGTCGCGCCACCGCCCAGTTGTAGAGAGCGGACCGTGCACCCCCGACATGGAACATGCCGGTAGGGGACGGGGCGAAACGAACGCGAACCGGGGCAGTAGACATGCGCTCCAGGGTACCGACGCCGGACCTCCACCCCGGACCACTCGTCCTACCCAGCGCCGACGTTTTCGGCCTTACTCACTCCCGGACGGGTGCGTCGTCAGCCCAAGGGCTGCTGCTGGAGGATCACTCAGGTACGACTCCAGTGGCGGATACGGGGGCTCTTGACCGCGGATGCGCTCGTACCACGGAAGCACGCCCCCGTTGCATCCCCAGCACAGCAATCCCCTGATGCATTGGCCGCAGGACTCGCCTTTGCCGGGGCAGCACTTGTGGTCGTGATCAAGGTGCAGGCCATCTCCAGCGGGGTGGCGTACTGCCGAGTGGTGTAGGAACCCGAACCGCACCAGTCCGTGTAAGGCCCAGTGCCGAAGGGGTCTTCGCGCCGTCGAGTCGCCCTCCACGCCAACCAGCGAGCGGTGCTCCGCGATCGTCATGATCCGCGGGCGCATTGCCGTCGTGGCTCGCGGAGTCACGGGATCCGCGTCGCAACCTCGCTCGGCGGGACGCCACCTGCCCCTGCCCCTGGTGTGCCGGCCTGGCAGGGAGCGCGGAGGCTCCGCCGACACGCGACACCACCTCCAGGCCGCCCGATCGCCCGCCGCGCCGACCGCTGCCCAGCCCGCCCCCACTCTCTCTTTTCCTTGCTTCGGGGAGGCTGCGAGAGGCGCATAGGGGGATGTCAGGCCCCCGACCACGCCGTGACAGGCGTGGTGACCTGCACAGACGTGAGGCCGACCGAAAAGCTCGCGTAAGAGATGGCGCAAGAGTTGATGCGAGAGATGGTGCAAGAGTTGGTTCCGGAGATGTTTCCATCCAGCCAGGTCAGAAGCTGACGACGGTCAGCGCCTCGCCGACTGCCACGGCCTGCTCGATCGCCCGGGCTGCGGTCCACTGGCCCGTGCTTGTCCTGCTCCGGCAGTTGCCCCGCAGTCGTCCACATGGATGCCGCGGTGACCTTGTAGCAGTGACCGGGCCGGACGGCCGAGGTGGCCGCCTAACGGCGGCCGCAGCCCGGCGAGTCGGTCACCCTCGCGGATCCGCGGTAAGGTTCCGGGCCGGCGCGCGTGATGGTGGTGCCATCATCCATGCTCCAGCAAGTTCGAGGTCACCTCAGCGATCGCGGTCACCGGGATGCCGGCCGTGCTCCCGCCGGCGGTCTGCGGCCCGTAGCTCTGCGGCCTCTTCGTCACCCACACCAGCATCCCCGACCGTGTACCGGCCCGCGGAGCGGGAGCTGGCGATCGCCGGACCGGTCAGTCATGGAATCCACCGCGCGCTGGGCGAGGGACTCGGGATCGATGGCAGGGTGTGCAGGCCCGTGCTCGCCGTCCGGGATCCACACCACATCGCTGTGCCCCGTGCCGGGGGACAGCACTTGGCAGGCGGCGCCCTTGCTGCCCCTCTCTTGCCCTTCCGGCCAGCCAGGTTGGGGACACACAATGCGTCACAAACGACTCAACCCCATTGCGCAGGCCGACCGCGGGGCTCTTCCGCCCTGCCCACCCCGGCCAGGCCCCGACCACGGCAGGTCATCGGACTGCGCAGCCCGCCCGGCTGAATTGCGCAGCCGGGCGGTGATTGCGCAGCCTCCGACCTGCGCCTGCGCAACGACTCGTCGAGGGGCGGATGCGTAGCCGGTCGAACAGGCCGGTCCAGTCCAACCACGGGCGCGAGCAAGGCAATTACGCAGCCCGACCACGCCCAGCAGAACCCCAACCATCAAGGCCCAGCCCCGGACAAGGCCGCCGCGGTCCGGGACCAGGAGCAGACCGGACGCAAGCTGCTCGTCCTCGGCGACGGCGTCAACGACGCGCCCGCCTGGCCGCCGCCCACACCGGAGTCGCCATGGGCCACGCGGGCTCCGACCTCGCCCTGGAGACCGCCTACGCGGTCGTCGTCCGCGACGAACTGGCCACCGTGCCCGCCGTGATGGCCCCTCTCCCGCCGGGCACGCCACCTGGTGGTGCAGAACCTGGTCGTCGCCGCCGTGTTCATCTCCGGCCTGGTCGTCTGGGATCTCGTCGCCACCCTGCCGCTGCCGCTCGGCGTCCTCGGCCACGAGGGCTCGCCGTCATCGTCGGCCTCCATGGCCTGCGGCTGCTGCGCGAGACCGCGTGGACGCGGGCCCGCGCGCAGGGCTGCCGGTGACACGACATACCCGACGGTCAGCCGCACCGGGCGCGAGGCGGCGGACCGCTGCACGGTCACCGTCTGCCGGGGCTGCTGCTGCGGCACGGCGAAGATCCCGAACATGGATCACGCCGCACAACTGGAGGCGCTGGGACGAGCAAGCTGGCACCTCGTCGGCCGGGTCAGTCGGGCGCCGTGGCGAGCGGTACTGCGTGCGGGCTGGTTCCAGACCGCTCTGCATCGCATGGTGGGTCGTGTCCGGCAGACCATCGACGGTCGCCCTGTGTGAGCAGGTGGCAATCGCGCGTGCGGTTGTCGTCCGTCGTGCGGCACGGGATGCTGAGGGTGCACGAAGGGAAGCGGTGCCATGGATCGTTTTCCGAAGGCGGCCAACGTCGATTTCCACAGCCCTCTGGAGCTCTCCAAGGCCGCCGCCGCGGTGCCGCTGTCCCGCTGGACGGCCCCGGAATTGGCCCGCGAGGCCGTCGCGCGGGGGATCGCGGCCTTCGTGTCGGCCTCCACCATGCGCCGCTGGCTGGCCCAGGATGCACTCAAGCCCTGGCAGCACCGATCGTGGATCTTCATCACCGACCCGCACTTCCGCCTCAGGGCCGCCCGGGTGCTGGAGCTGTACGCGCGCCGCTTCGAGGGCGTCGCGCTGGGCGCGGATGAGTAGGTCGTCAGCGCGGACGAGAAGACCTCCATCCAGGCTCGCTGCCGCTGCCCACCCCACCCTCGCGCCCGGCCAGGCACGCGAAGCCGCCGGATCATGGGTGTTGGGAGAACTCTGGGATTCTTCGCCGGTCACAGTTCCACAGTTCCGCGGACCGTGATCCGCCCGGGCGCGAGCACGGCCTTCGCCTTCAGCAGGTTGTCGGCATCGGAATAGACGAGTTGCAGTCCCAGAGAGCGGAACACCCGGGCGAGTCCCTCGCCCCTGGCCTCCCGGAGCGCCTCCCCGTAGTGGTCGGCCGCCTCGATGACCAGAGCACGGAAACGACCGGGGCTGGGATCCCCCGCAAGTGCCAGGAGGCTGTGCGGCGTGCAGACCGTGCTTAGCCACGCGGTGAGCGGCCTGAGTGCATTCCTCTCCCGCAGGTACACATTGCGGGGATGGCTGCTGCGGTTCGCCGTCGCGTGCTCGGCCGGCAGCCGGCACCGGTAATAGGGCTCCGCGTTGTTCCAGGTCCCCTGCATGAGCCGGTTGCATCTGGTGCACCGCATCAGGCCCCGCAGCAGGTACCGCTGTTTCCCGGTGGCCGTACCCGGCTCGCGCTGGACCCGGCGGCGGGCGACGAACATCCGGTGTACCTGATCGAACACCTCGTATGGGACGATCGCGCCGGACACCGCATGCTCACCGGCCGTGCCATCGGGCGCGGGGTGATCGGCGTAGCGCGGGTTCACCAGGATCGCGCGCACCGTGCCCTTGGACCACGCCGCCTCGGGCAGCGTCGCGCCACGCCCGTACGCCCCCGGGCTGGGGATCGCATCCAGGTTGAGGCCGTCCGCGATGCGCTGGAGCCCCTTGCCGGACAGATACTCCCGGAAGATCCGCCGGACCACCGGCGCGGTCCACTCGTCCGGGACGAGTCCCTGTCCTGCCTTCACTTCCTCCTCGGATGTCGCCGGCCGGTAGCCGTATGGTGAACGGCCGCGCAGCCGTGCCGTCGGCACCACGGCAGCAGGTCGGGTGCCCCTGTCCGCGCCAGGGCTCCTCCTGTCCAAGGTCCGGCCTTGCTCAGCGTGCAAAGATGACGCTCCCCCGTGTTCTTGCTTTCCTGGCACAAGTCGCGTGACCCCGGTCAGCTCCCGATCAGCTCGCAGACACGCTTGCGGATCTCGGGGGTGTCCAGGCCACGGACGGCGAGCGTGGTCCGGCGGCGCAGCACGTCGTCGACGTCGTACCCCCACTCGTGGTCGATCGCGTAGACGACCTGGGCCCAGATGCCGGGACCGTCCGGGTGCACACGCTCCAGCAGGCTCGGGTCCTTCACGCCGAGCGCGAGCACCTCATGGCTGCGCGAACCGTAGTGGCGCACCAGGTGGGCCACTACGTCCTCGGGCAGCTCGGGCATCGAGACGCGCCCGAGCCGCTGGACCGGCTCCGGCTGCGCCGCCCCCGGAAGGAGTGCTGGGCCGGTCTCCACCTTCAGGTCGGGGAGGAAATGCCGGATGCGGTCGAGCACCATCGTGCCGATGCGCCGGAAGGTCGTCCACTTGCCTCCGGCGACGCTCACCATGCCCCCGGGGCCCGTCGAGACGACGGTCTCCCGCCTCGCGTTCTTGGTGTCCCCAGTGCCTCCGGGGAGCACCCGCAGCCCGGCGAACAAATACACGATGTCGGACCTGCTCAGCTGCCCTTCGGGGATCGCCTGCCCGATCTCGCCGAGGATCTGGTCCACATCGGCTTCGGTCGCCGCCACGCCCGCGGGGTCGCCGAGGTACTCCTCGTCGGTGGTGCCCACGAGGAGGTGGCCCTCCCACGGGATCGCGAAGGAAACGCGCACGTCGTCGATCGGGACGGTGATCGCAGCACGCCACGGCCCGTTCCGCCTCGCGACGAGATGGGCGCCCTTGGACAGCCGCACGCTGGGCACGCCCCCCGGGTCCTCCATCCGCCGCAGGTGGTCGACCCACGGTCCGGTCGCATTGACGACCACCTTCGCGTCGACACCGAACTCCGTGCCGTCGAGGCGGTCCCACAGCTCGACTCCGCTGACCTGGCCGGAGGTCTTGCGCAAGCCCATGACCTCGGCGTGGTTGAAGAGGACCGCGCCCGCCTCCGCGGCGGCCCGCGCGGCGGTCATGGCCAGGCGGGCGTCACTCATCTGGTGATCCCCGTACAGGCCGCACGCGCGGAGGTTCTCGGTGCGCAGTGCGGGCACGCACTCGCGGGCACGGACGGGTGAGATCACCCGGCCGACGCCATCGTTGAACAGGGACAGGGCCGAGTACGTCCCCATGCCCGCGGCGATCTTCAGCCGGCCGTGCGGGCCGCCCGAGTACAGCGGTACGAGGAACGGCAGCGACCGGACGTGGTGCGGTGCGGCGTGATTGCCGAGCGCGCGCCGCTCGGTGTGGCTCTCGTGGACGAGCTTGATATTGCCCATGGCCAGGTAGCGCAGGCCGCCGTGGGCCAGCTTGGAGGAGGCGCTGGAGGTCGCGGAGGCGAAGTCGCCCTTGTCGACGAGGGCAGCGCGCCGACCGGAGCGGGATGCCATCCATGCGATAGCGATGCCGACGATCCCGCCGCCTCTCACCACCAGGTCGAACGTCCCCTTGCCGAGGATCTCACGGGTCAAGCTCCGCTGTTCTGCGAGTGCGTCACGCATGGATGCGTCTCCTCTGCCGTGCGGTGGGACAGACAAGCCGGCCGCCCGCTACCCGCTGACGGTAAGGAGGCCCTCCTGAGGGCACGGCTCGTCAGCTCCCGCCGTGTTCTGCCGGATTCGCCGACTCGTGCGCCGTCATGACGACCTCGCTCGTCCTGAACAGTATTCGACAATGTCGTACGGCAATCGTCAAACGTTGAGCCGTGGTTGATGGGGGGTCGGAATACCGCTGCCTATCGATCTCGCCCCGCGGGCGGTCTAGCCTCCCAGTGACTCGGAAGCGTGCAGGAGGATCTGATGGAGCCCGTCGTCATCACCGGCTGGGCGTGGTGTGCTGCCTCGGCGACACCGCGACGGGACTCCGGAACGACATGCGGTGCGTGGTGCATCGGTCGGTGCCTGCGCCCGGTTCGGCCCCACAGCCGCGCCGTCCCGCATGGACGCGTGGCGAACAGTGCACGTCAGGGGTGTAGTACCGTCACGGTCCGCCAGATTGCCCACGGCCTGTTCCGGGACCTCGGCGTCCACGTAACGCGGGGCTGCACGCCTGCGACCGAGGGCCTTTCCTGGGCCCTGCGACGTCCTTCACGATCCATCAACTCGCCATCCACAGCCCCCCATTCGCCTTGTCGCGCCCTGTGCGACCACACTGCGACACATGCTTGACGGGACCGGGGTCGGTGGGTTTTGCTTCCCACGGCCGTTCGGCAATGTCGTACTACGTTCGCAGCACGCGACAAGGCACTCGCGCAGGTCGCTGACGCAAAACCTCCGGGTCGCACAGCGCTGTTGGAGGACCGATCCGCACACCCGAAGGAGGACACGGTCATGAGCCGGAATCAGGAGCACCTCAGCGCACTGGATTCGACCGTCGGGGACGGCGATCACGGCCGCAGTGCGCGGCGGCGCTCGGCGCGGCACTCGACAGGCTTCAGCAGCTGGGCGCAGCGGTACCCGGCGACAAGACCGTGATCGACGCGTATGCGCCCGTTTTCAGGGCGTTCCATGACGCGGCGCACTCCGGCGCCGACGTCCGTACGGCGCACACGCGGCGGCCGAGGAGGCGGCCGAGCCCGGTATGCGGGCCAACTCCAAGACGCAGGCCGAAAGGACTGGGCGTCGTATCCGGGACTGCGCAGCATCGACCGCAAGGACCCGGATGCCACTTTGACCGCCTGCGAGCCTGACGACTTCTTGCTATCACCCCCGACAACCCACCGCTGTCGGCCGCTCTTCGCCCGACCGCCGCCGGGCTACACCCGGCGCCGGACATCGGGGCGCGCTCCCGTATGCCCCCTCTCCTCTACTCCCTTGCCTCAACGAGCGATTGGATCAACGTGACTGTCCATTCCGTCGACCATGTTGAGTTCTTCGTGGGGGATGTCAATCAGGCATCCCATTACTACAGCCGTACCTACGGGTTCCGAGTGGTGGCCGAGGCGGGCCCGCTCACCGGGCTTGCCGGGGCCCGCTCGCTGGTACTGGCGCACGGCGGCGTCCGCCTGGTACTGACGTCCCCTCTGCACGCCGACCACGCAGCCTCGCGGTTCGTCCGCAGGCACGGCGACGGCGTGCGCGATGTGGCCCTCCGGTCCACCGATACGGCCGGCGACTACGAGCGGGCGCTGGCCGCCGGGGCCGAGTCCGTATCGGAACCGGAAACCTTCGAGGACGCCGGCGGCCGGGTCATACGGGCCACCATCGCCGCGACCAACGACCTGGTACACACGTTCGTCCAGCGTGACGACCCGTCAGGCGCCTTTCTGCCGGGGAGGTATCTGCCCGTGACCGACGAGCTCGCGCCGGAGCCCGAGCTGCTGCGATCCGTCGATCACCTGGCTCTGTGCCTGCGCGCCGGTTCGCTGGAGACCATGGTCGACTTCTATCAGCGGGCGCTGGGGCTACGGCATACCTACGACGAGTACATCGTCGTCGGCGGTCAGGCGATGGCCTCGAAGGTCGTGCAGGACGAGACCAGGGGTGTCACCTTCACCATGGTGGAACCGGACCCCACCGGCGACCGCGGTCAGCTGAACGACTTCCTCGACGCATTTGACGGCCCCGGCGTCCAGCATGTGGCCTACAGCACCGACGACATCGTCAAGGCCGCCCGCGAACTGCGGGCATCCGGCGTCGAATTGCTCTCGACTCCCGTCGGCTACTACTCCGCGCTGGCTGATCGCGGTATCGACGTGAACATCGACACCGAGGTGCTGCAGGAGCTGGGCCTGCTGGCCGACCGGGACGAATGGGGCCAGCTGGTGCAGGTCTTCACTCGCTCCCCGTACGCCCGCAGGACGGTGTTCTTCGAGCTGATCCAGCGGCTCGACGCACGGACCTTCGGCAGCGGCAACATCAAGGCCCTCTACGAGGCCGTGGAGCGCGAGCGCGCTGAGGCCGCCGTACCGGCCGGCGCCGCGGCGAGGACCGGCGGGTGACCGCGCTGACCGAGCCGCAGGGCGGTCGGCAGGACGTGCTGCTCTCCCCGCAGGACTACGAGGCGGCGGCACGCGCCCGGCTCGACCGGCCCGTGTGGGACTACATCGCTGGCGGCAGCGGCGACGAGGTGACCCTGCGGGAGGACCGTGCGGCATACCACCGCTACCGGCTGCGTCCCCGTGCCCTCGTCGATGTGTCCCACTGCGAGCTGAGCACCACACTGCTCGGCGGGCCCGTGGATTTCCCCATCGGTATCGCGCCCATGGCCTACCACGGTCTGGTCCATGCGGACGGCGAGACCGCCACCGTCCGCGCGGCCGGTGCGGTGGGCGCGCTCACCATCACCAGCACCTTCGCCAGCAGGACGCTGGAGGAGACCGCACGGGTCGGGACCGGACCGCTGTGGCTGCAGCTCTATGTGATGCGTCGCAGGGAGGTCACCGAATCCCTCGTACGACGGGCCGAAGCCGCCGGCTACCGAGCCTTGGTGATCACCGTCGACACCCCCCGGATGGCGCGTCGGCAACGCGACCTGCGCAATGGCTTCGGTCTGCCCTTGCATATCCGGCCGGCCAATCTCGACCACAGCCACCGGGCCGGGCTGCACCGGGGCCGCTCCGGTGGCTCCACTCTTGCCGAGCACGCCGCGCAGCACCACGACGCCGCGTTCACCTGGGACGACCTGGCCTGGGTGCGCTCGCTGACCAGCCTGCCGCTGGTGCTGAAGGGCGTACTCACTGCGGAGGACGCCCGGCGGGCGGCCGGACTCGGGATCGAGGGGCTGATCGTTTCCACGCACGGAGGCCGCCAACTCGACGGTGCCATACCAGCATTGGACGCGCTTCCCGAAGTCGTCGCGGCCGTGCCGGACCAGTGCGAAGTCCTCGTCGACGGCGGCATCCGCCGCGGCGGCGACGTGCTCAAGGCGCTGGCGCTCGGGGCCCGCGCGGTGCTCGTCGGCCGTCCCGTCCTGTGGGGCCTCGCCGTCGACGGCGCGAAGGGCGTCGAACGGGTCCTGACCACCCTCCGGGCCGAGCTGGAAGAGGCGATGGCGCTGACCGGCCGGTCCCGGCTCGACACCGTCACCCGGGACCTCCTTCACCCTTTCGCAGACCTCACGTACCACCCCACCCTCAACACCTCAACGACAGGGACATGACATGACAGCGAACGACGCACCCTTCACGCTGACCGCCGCAGAACAGGACCTTCTGCCGTCCGACGAGGAGGTGCGGTTCTACCAGGAGCACGGCTGGTATCTGTCGAAGAAGCTGTTGACCGATGAGGAGGTCGACCTGCTGAACTCCGCGGCCGACCGCTTCTACGCCGGCCACCGTGACCGCACCCTGCCGAAGCGTCCGCCGCGCCTGGCGTACTGGGAGCCCGAGCAGGGCGATGTGCACCGGCACAACGACTACATCTTCTACGAGGACGACACCATCCGCGGCATCCTGTCCAAGCCGGTCATCGCGGCCGTGGCGGCACGGATAGCGCAGACCGGCCAGATACGCCTGTGGAACAGCACGCTCATCCACAAGCCGCCGCGTGCGGACGACGCCCGCAACATCGTGCCCTGGCACTTCGACCGCCACTACTGGCAGACCTGCTCCTCCGACGAGATGCTCACCGCCTTCATCCCCTTCCACGACTGTGACGAGGAGATGGGGACGATCACGATGATCGACGGCAGCCACCGCTGGAAGGAGACCGGCGGCGACGATTCCACCAGTCGCCACTTCGCCGATCGCGACCGGTCGGAACTCGAGGAGATGCTTGCGGAGAACGCCGCGTTCAACAACGCGGAGGTGAGCAAGACGCCGGTGAACATCCCCAAGGGACATATCAGCTTCCACCACTGCCGCACCTACCACGGCAGCGGCCACAACGTGAGCGACCGTCCCCGCCGCGCCATCTCCTTCCACCTGCAGGACCGCACCAACCAGTGGCGGCCGTACGAGCTGTCCTCCGGCGAGCGGGTCGTCTACAACAACGATGTGCTCGTCCGCGCGGACGCGAACGGCAACCCCGACTACACCGACCCGGACTTCTGCCCGGTCCTGTGGGAGGACCCGCGGTGACCCAAGGTCCCCCCACCACCGTGCTGTCGGCCGATGAGCTGCACGCATCGCTCGGTGACCCGCTCATGGAGGTGATGAATTTCCTCAACGAGGTCACCTCCCGCTATCCGCAGGCGATCTCCTTCGGTCCGGGGCGCCCGTACGAAGGACTCTTCGAGGTCGAGCGGATCGGTGACTACCTCGACGCCTACACGCGGCATCTCTCCGAGGAGCTGGGCCGGACCCCCGACGAGGTCCGCACCATGCTCTTCCAGTACGGGCGCACCAATGGCCAGATCCACGACCTGGTGGCCCGCGTCCTGCGCAACGACGAGGGCATCGAGGCGGACCCCGATTCCCTCGTGGTCACCGTGGGCTGCCAGGAGGGCATGTTCATCACCCTCCGCGCCCTGTTCACCGGCCCCTCGGACGTCCTGCTGGTCTCCTCTCCCAGTTATGTCGGGATCACCGGAGCGGCCCGGCTGCTGGACATCGAGACAGTGCATGTACCCGAAGGCGAGAACGGGGCCGACCTGGAGCTGCTGCGGCGGACGGTCGCCGAGCTGCGTGCAGCCGGAAAGCGGCCGCGCGCGTTCTACCTGGTGCCGGACTTCTCCAACCCCACCGGCACCTGCCTGCCACTGCCCGCGCGTCGCCGCCTGCTGGACCTGGCCGAGGAGGAGGACCTGCTCCTCCTGGAGGACAATCCGTACGGCTTCTTCACCCGCACCGGCACCGGCCTGCCCACCCTCAAGGCGCTGGACAGCCGGCGGCGGGTGATCTACCTCGGTTCCTTCGCCAAGACCTGCTTCCCCGGCGCCCGGGTCGGCTATGTGGTCGCCGACCAGCGCGTCCAGGCAGCAGACGGCAGCCACGGGCTCCTGGCGGACGAACTGTCCAAGATCAAGGGCATGGTGACGGTCAATACGCCGGCCATCAGCCAGGCGGTCATCGGGGGCATGCTCCTCAGCCACGACTTCCGCCTGCGGGAGGCCAACAAGCCCGCCGCCGACTTCTACCGGAACAACCTGACCGTACTGCTCGATCGTCTCGACCGGCTGCTCCCTCCGGGGCGGCGCGAGGCGGCCGGAATCCACTGGAACTCGCCGGAGGGCGGATTCTTCCTGACCCTGACGCTCCCCGTTCCGGCGGACAACGCACTGCTCGAAGAGTCCGCCCGTGAGCACGGAGTGATCTGGACGCCCATGAGCTACTTCTATCCGGACCGGGGCGGGGGCGGCCGGCACCAGATGCGGCTGTCCCTCAGCTGTCTGACGCCGGAGCAAGTGGCCGAGGGAGCCCGTCGGCTGGTGGATCTACTGGAACGGAGCTGCCTGTGAACGCCGTACTCTACGGCGTGACGGTGCTGATCTGGGGTTCCACCTGGCTGGCCATCAAGGGCCAGCTCGGGGACGTACACCCCACGGCGTCGATCGCGTACCGGTTCGCCCTGGCGGCCGTGATCCTGCTGGCGTGGGCCCGTCTGCGCGGGCTGCCGCTGCGCTATCCACTGCGCGTGCACGGCCAGTTCGCCCTCATGGGCGGGCTGATGTTCTCCACCAATTTCGTCTGCTTCTATTTCGCGGAACAGCATCTGACCACCGGTCTCGTCTCGATCGTCTTCGCGATGTCGCTGGCGGTGAACATGGTGTTCGCCCGCTTCTTCTTCAAGCGCACCATCACGGCGAAGATGCTCATCGGCGGGGCGGTCGGACTGCTGGGGATCTCGACGGTGTTCTGGCCGGAGTTCCAGAACTTCGGCCTCTCCTCCGGCTCGGGCCAGGGCATCGCGCTCTCGGCACTCGGCACCTTGGTGTTCTGCCTGGGGAACGTGGTCTCCGGCAAGACCCAGGCCGCCGGCATCCCGGTGATTCAGAGCACGGGGTACGCCATGGCCTACGGGGCGCTGCTGATGGCCCCGTTCGCCGCGTTCCTCGGCAGGGGCGCCCTGTTCGACCCCACGCCGCTGTACGCGGGCTCGCTCGTCTACCTGGCCGTCTTCGGCTCAGTGGTGGGATTCGGTGCCTATCTCACGCTGCTGGGCCGGATCGGCGGCGAGCGCGCGGCGTACGCGATGGTGCTCTTCCCGATCGTGGCGCTGCTGCTGTCCACGATGTTCGAGGATTTCCACTGGACCGGGCGGGACCTGGCGGGCGTCGCCCTGATCCTGATCGGCAACGCCGTGATGCTGACCGACCCGGCGCTGCTGCGGCGCCTGACCGGCAACCGGTTCCCCGCGCAACCGGCGACATCGACGCAGCCGGCGGCAGAGAGCGCAGCCGACCGGTAATGCCCTCCCCGCAGGCCCGTCCGCATATCGGATGGGCCGGGGCGGGCCGCCGTCCATCTCACCACGGTCGAGGAGCGACCCTTGCATACCGCTGCAGTCGTCGGCACTGGTCTCATCGGCACATCGATCGCGCTGGCACTGACCGGCCGCGGCGTGACCACCCACTTGATCGACCGCAACCCCGACATCGTGCGCATCGCCGCCGCACGAGGAGCGGGGACGCCCGAACCGCCTTCGGCACCGGTGGACATCGCCGTCATCTGCGTCCCACCGTCGGCCGTCGCCAAGACCGTCGCAAAGCACCAGAAGGCCGAACTGGCCGCGGTATACACGGACGTGGCGAGCGTGAAGGCGCTGCCCTACGCCGAATGCCTGACCCTGGGATGCGACACCACCGCTCTGGTGGGCGGGCATCCGCTCGCCGGGCGGGAACGCTCCGGGCCGCTGTCGGCCCGCGCCGATCTCTTCCGTGACCGCCGCTGGGTGCTCACTCCCACCCCGGAGACCAGCGAGGACACACTGAACCGCGCCCTGGAGCTGGTGTCGCTCTGCGGTGCCGTCCCGGTACTGCTGGACCCACCCGACCACGACCGCGCCGTGGCGCTGACCTC
>NZ_JBQQCE010000220.1:0-15471 GCF_052245645.1 Streptomyces sp. KR55
TTGGGAGGCGGTCGAGGGGTGGGGTTGGGGCGGGGGTTGTCGGCGGGGCGGACTCGTCCGCGGCGGGGGCGTGTTCGGGTGTGGCGTCCGGGCCGCGGCCCGTTCCCTCGGCGCCGGGCGCCTCGGGGTTCTCCGTCTCCAGCAACCGCACCGCGTGCCGCCCGAGTTGGGCCACCAGGCCGCCGGGCAGCCACGGGTCCCGGGAACGCCCGCCGGTGACGGTGTCCTCCGCTCCCGTGCGTTCCAGGATGCCGTCCAGCGTGGGCCGGGCGGCGGGGTCCTTCTTCAGGCAGTGGCGCACGAGGTCGGCGATCCCCTCGGGCACGCCCTCCAGGTCGGGTTCCTCCTGGGCGATGCGGAACATCAGGGCGTGCACCCCGCTGTCGGCGCCGCCGAAGGGCAGGTTGCCGGTGGCGGCGTAGGCCAGCACCGAGCCCAGGCAGAACACGTCGCATGCGGGCGTGATGCGGTCGCCGCGCACCTGCTCGGGCGCCATGAAGCCGGGCGAGCCGATGAGCGCGCCGGTCCGGGTCAGACCCCCGTCGGTCACCGTCTCCAGTGCCCGCGCGATCCCGAAGTCGATGACCCGTGGGCCGTCGATGGTCACGAGCACGTTGGAGGGCTTCAGGTCCCGGTGGACGATCCCGGCGGCGTGGATGTCCTTCAGCGCGTGCGCGAGCCCGGCCGCGAGGATCCGTACCGACCGCTCGGGCAGCGCCCCGTGGTCGCGCCCCACGACCTGCTGGAGGCTCGGCCCGGCGACATATCCGGTGGCCACCCATGGAACGGCCGCGTCGGTGTCGGCGTCGAGCACGGGCGCGGTCCAGTGCCCGCCGACCTGCCGGGCGGACTGCACCTCCTGCCGGAACCGGGCGCGGAACTCCTCCTGCGCGGCCAGTTCCGCCCGGACCAGCTTGACGGCGACGGTCCGGCCGCGGTCCGACCGGGCGAGGTACACGTGCCCCATTCCGCCGGCGCCGAGCCGCGCCAGCAGCCGGTACGCGCCGATCCGCGGCGGGTCCCCAGGCCCCAGTTTCTCCATGGCCGCGCCCACCCCTCCCCCAAGTGCACGCAAGTACACGCCCAGTGCGACGGACCGAGAATAGTGCGGGTCAGGAGGTTGCGGACGGCGCGGTCTGCACGGTTCCTCTACGGTTCCGTAACGGGCGGGCCCACCTGTTCCAGCGCCTCGGACAGCCGTTCCAGCACCCGTACCGCCTCGGCGAGCCCGTCGTCCCCGAGGGCCTCGGCGAGCCGGTCGGCGTAGGCGGCGTGCCCCGGGCCGATCCGGTGGACGGCGGCCAGCCCGTCGGCCGTCGGCGCGAGGAGCTTGGCGCGGCGGTGGGCGGGGTTGGGCCGGTACTCGGCCAGGCCACGCTCGACCAGCAGATCGGCGATGCGCTGCACGCTCTGCCGAGTGATGCCCATGGCGCGGGCGATCCCGGCCACCGGCAGCGGTTCCCGCAGCACCGCGCCCAGCACCTGCCACCAGGCCGCCGTCAGACCGGCGGGTCGCGCCAACTCCTCGGCCACGGCGAGGAATCGACCGTTCAGCCGGAACGCCCCGAGCGCGCTGCGGCTGAACAGATCCTGTCGCTCCCGGCTCACTGCCCGCCCGCCTGCTCGAGTACGGCGTACGCCTCCGCGTCGGAGTCGTGGAACAGCCGGTACCAGGCGTCGAGCACCTCGCCCTCGTACACCCCGAGCAGCCGGAAGATCTCCCGGGCGAAGGCGACGGGCTCGGTCGGACCGGCGGTGATCAGCTTGCCGTCGGTGACGGCATCGGCGTCGACGTACCGCTCGCCGCCGCCGTAGCCGGTGGCCGCGAGGTAGAAGGACACGGCACTGGTGTGGGCACGGTCGTCGAGCAGCCCCTCGCGGGCGAGCCCGGCGGTGGCCCCGCAGATCGCGGCTACGGGCACCCCGGCGTCGAGAAACTCCCGCGCCTTGCGGGCGAAGGGCGCAAGGTCGTCGCCAGTGTCCCAGAGGTCGCCGCCCGGGAGGATCAGCAGGGAGCTGTCCTCGGGGCGTACGTCGTCCAGGGGCAGGTCGGGCTGGATGCGCAGTCCGCCGATGCTGGTGACCGAGTCGATGGACGGGCCGACCGTGCGGATCTCGTACCCGGCGCGGGCGAGGTACGCCGTCGCGTGGCCGGTCTCCCAGTCGGCGAGGGTGTCGTACACAGCATGGTGGACGGGCTTGCGGTCTGCGTTCATGACTCCTCCGAGGGTCGTTCCGCCAATGACAGAATCCTGTCAGCTAGACAGCATGCTGTCAATGTGTCGGCCTCCCACCCCGTCGACAACCTGTCGCGGAAACCCCCGTCCCACAGACAGGACGCCGATATCGCGTCCCTGTCGCGGACATCTACCCTCGGCCGCATGACCCCTCAGCCAAACCCCGAGGTCGGCGCCGCCGTGAAGGCCGCGGACCGTGCGCATGTCTTCCACTCCTGGTCCGCGCAGGAACTCATCGACCCGCTCGCCGTCGCCGGCGCGGAGGGGTCGTACTTCTGGGACTACGACGGCAGGCGCTACCTCGACTTCACCAGCGGGCTCGTCTACACGAACATCGGCTACCAGCACCCGAAGGTCGTCGCCGCGATCCAGGAACAGGCCGCCACCCTGTCCACGTTCGCGCCCGCCTTCGCCATCGAGGCCCGCTCCGAGGCGGCCCGGCTGATCGCCGAACGCACCCCAGGCGACCTGGACAAGATCTTCTTCACCAACGGCGGTGCCGACGCCGTCGAGCACGCGGTGCGCATGGCCCGGCTGCACACGGGCCGCCCGAAGGCGCTCTCCGCCTACCGCTCGTACCACGGCGGCACCCAGCAGGCCGTGAACATCACCGGCGACCCGCGCCGCTGGGCCTCCGACAGCGCCACGGCCGGCGTCGTGCACTTCTGGGCACCCTTCCTCTACCGCTCCCGCTTCTACGCCGAGACCGAGGAGCAGGAGTGCGAGCGGGCGCTGGAGCACCTGGAGACGACGATCGCCTTCGAAGGGCCGTCGACCATCGCCGCGATCATCCTGGAGACGATCCCGGGGACGGCGGGGATCATGGTTCCGCCGCCGGGATATCTCGCCGGGGTGCGTGAGATATGCGACAAGTACGGCATCGTCTTCGTCCTGGACGAGGTCATGGCCGGGTTCGGGCGGACCGGCGAATGGTTCGCGGCGGACCTGTTCGACGTCGTACCGGACCTGATGACCTTCGCGAAGGGCGTGAACTCCGGATACGTACCGCTGGGCGGCGTCGCCATCTCCGGGAAGATCGCGGAGACGTTCGGGAAGCGGCCGTACCCCGGCGGGCTGACGTACTCCGGCCACCCGCTGGCCTGCGCCGCCGCCGTCGCCACGATCAACGTGATGGCCGAGGAGGGCGTGGTGGAGAACGCCTCCCGCCTGGGCGCCGAGGTCCTTCAGCCGGCGCTGCGGGAGCTGGCCGAGCGGCACGCCTGCGTGGGCGAGGTACGCGGCGTGGGCATGTTCTGGGCCCTCGACCTGGTGAAGAGCAAGGAGACGCGCGAACCACTGGTGCCGTACAACGCGGCCGGTGACGCGAACGCGCCGATGGCGGCGTTCGCGGCAGCGGCGAAGGCGGGCGGGGTGTGGCCGTTCGTGAACATGAACCGCACCCATGTCGTGCCGCCGTGCAACGTGACCGAGGCGGAGCTGAAGGAAGGGCTGGCGGCGCTGGACGCCGCCCTGTCGGTGGCTGACGAGTACACGGCATAACCGCGGCCCGGCATCCGAACGCGTAAGGTGGCGTGCTCGTAGACATGCTCGTAGACATGTACGAGCACGCACCCGCGCAGCGAGAGGAAGCCCCCGACCATGCCCGGCACCAGCGGCAACGGCGCCGTGACCCGTAGCACCCTGCGGCAGCAGATCGCGGACGCGCTGCGGGACGAGGTGTTGTCCGGGCGGCTGCAGCCGGGGCAGGCGTTCACGGTGAAAGAGATCGCCGAGCAGTACGGCGTCTCCGCGACACCGGTACGCGAGGCGCTGGTCGATCTGTCCGCGCAGGGCCTGCTGGAGGCCGACCAGCACCGGGGCTTCCGGGTCCGCGAGTACTCCGTCCGCGACTTCCGCGGCCTCGTCGAGGCCCGCTGCCTGGTGATCGACGGCATGTTCCACGCCCTCGACGAGGGCCGCAAGGAGTTCCGGGATCTCGCGGACCCGCGAACCGCGGCCGCGTTCGCGGGCGTACGCCGCCGCGGTGAGGAGGCGCAGCGTGCTGCGAACGCCGGCGACCTCACCGTCCTCATCGGCTACGACCTGCGTTTCTGGCGCGAGCTCAGCGGACTGTTCGGCAACCCCTACCTCGTGGACTTCCTGCACCGGCTGCGCGTGCAGTCCTGGGTGTGCGCGGTGCAGCATCTGCGCCGGGTGACCGATCTGCGCGGCCACCTATGGGCGGACCACACCGAACTGGTCGACGCCCTGGTGCGTCGCGACACAGTCGCCGCCCGCTCGATCATCGCCGCCCACAACGCACACTCCCTCGCCCTGGTCGAGAGCCTCACCGCGAGCTGAGCGGGTATGGGACCTGCACAGGTGGGGACCCGTGCGGCCCTCACGCATTACGCTGCCCTGACCACCGTGCTGTGTCGTTCGTGCTACGCGCTTGCGAGGAGCCCTCTTTTGGCCTGTGACCTGTGGCTGGTACCGCTCGTCGACGTGTTGTGCCACACCCCCGACAACCCGTTCGCCGAGGAACTCGCGCAATACAACAAGGTGCTCGCCGAGGCCGGGCTGCCGCCGGTGCCGGTGTACCAGTACATGCCGGGACTGTCCGGGGAGGTCGCCCCGGTGGCCGGCTTCGACTACGACGCCCTGCACTTTCTGCGCCGCGCCTACCTGCTCCAGGTCTGCGGGCTGCCGGTGACACCGGTGGACGAGCTCGGCGGCGACTACGAACAGCTCCTGGAGATGTTCGAGACGACAGCCCAGCAGTCACATCTCGTCTGGCACTACGACCACGCCGGGGCGTACGTCCCCGTCGACTTCCCGCACCCGCTCTCCGACGACGAACTCCTCGCGGGTGGCGGCCCGTTGGGCTCCTCGCAGTCACTGCTGCGGGAGCTGGAGTTCGTGGCCCCGTCGATCGGCATCGACCCGGCCAACCCTCCGGCCGCGCCCCAACCCCCTCTGACCCCCACGGAGTTGGAGGAACCAGCGGTCCCCGCCCCGTACGACCCCAGCCCCTTCGCCCGTGAACGCCACGTCTGGCTGGGCCTGCACGCGGCGGCTACGCGGAGTCTGGCGCAGGGTTCGATGATCGTGTTCAGCTGAGGTCTGTTTGCGATTTTCCGGCCGGGGAGGACGCGGGCGCTCCGGCGCCCTCCCCGCCAGAACCGCCGTCAGTTCTGCTCGACGATGCGGATGGTGCGGACGCCCGTGCCGCGGTAGCGGGTCGGTGTCCTCGTCAGGACGGGACGACCGTGCGGCCACTCGACGGTGGGCAGGGCGAGGTGCAGCACGTGAGCGCCGCTCCAGTCCGGCTCGTCCTTGCCGTAGGCGCCGTCGTCCCCGGCGGCAGCGGTTCGCAGGCGCTTGCCCACGGCGGTCGCCGCCGCGAAGTCGAGCCCCTCGATGTTGACGGACAGCAACGCGCCGAGGTGCTCGGCCACGCCCGCCCGCTCCCGCTCGACGGCGGGGAGGGAGGTTCTTGTTCCCCGGTCTTTTCCCCGAAGGGGGAGCGCCCGACGGGGTGGATTCCGACTCGCCGGAGGCCAGGTTCTGGGCTTCCCCGGAATCACCCGTTGGTGGCTCGTCCTCGTACGGAGTGTCGAACACCTCGTAGACGGTGGTGAGTTGGCCCGTCTCTCGGTCCTTGCGCACCACCCGCCGCAGATACCGGGATTCCTCCAGCTCATGCAATGCGGCGGCGATCCGGGCACGTCCCTCCTTGCGCTGTTCGGCGAGGGTCCGGATGGTGGCGCGGGCGCCGTTCGGGAGGCTCAACAGGTACGTCAGTACGCCTACCGCGCACCAGGAGATGCTCCGGTCGCGGAGAAGAGCGTTGGAGAAGACGGAAAAGGCGCGCGTGGGCGTCGTACGATGAATGCGCATCTGGAGAGTTGGCTCCGGGTGTCGAGCCCCCGGGTGTTGGCGCACCGCGGGGCGTTCTCGTGTGGGCGTGACTCCATGGGCACGCAGAGCGACGAGCGCAAGCTGGAACTGGCTTTCCCCGGGCGGGAGTTCCCTTGATTCACTCGCCTACGCCTGGCGCAAGCCGTCGTACAACGACAGCGGCGGCGCCGACTGCGTCGAGGTCGCCGCCTGTCCGCATGCCACTGTCATACACATCCGCGACTCCAAGAAGCCCGACGGGCCCAGGCTCGCTGTCGGGGGCGCGGCCTGGTTGGCCTTTCTTGGGCTGCCGGGCGCCTCCGGCGACGTATAGCCTCAAAAAAGATGTGTCACATTCCCCGAAACCGTCACATCTTTTCCCACACCCCCTCCCTCCCCCTGACCCCCGGACGACTCCTCAGGCATGAGTGGATACCTCAACGTAAAGGCGCCACCCGGAGTGGGTGCGGTGTACCGGGCGGCGCTGGACGCGCTGGCGCAGTACGGGCCCCGGCGTACCGGGATGACGCAGATCGCGCGCCTCGCCGACACCAACCGGCCGTACCTCTACCGGAACTGGGCCAGCTGTCAGCGGCTGCTCCAGGAGGCCACCCGGCACGAACTGAGGCGCGTCCTGGACGTGGCGTGCGAGGTCGCGGATCCCCTGCCGTCGCCGTGCGCCGAGGTGCGTCTCGTGGTGTGCGCGGCGCGCCTGCTGCGGGAACACCCCGTCGTCGGCACCATGGCCCGGACCGATCCGGCGCTGGTCCACACCGCGATCCTGCGGCCGGACTCCGCATGGCACACCCTGGCCTGGTCCTGGCTGTGCGACCACGTGACCGGGCAGCTCGTGGCGGCGGCCGACCGGGACACCGTGACGCTGACCGTCCTGACCACCGCCCTCCCCTACGCCCTGACTCCGCCCGCGAATCCATCGGATCCGGCCGAACGCACCGCGATCGACGCCCGCCTGAGCACGGTCCTGCATGCCTGCCTCACCACGGAACCCGCCCTGCGCAGCTCCCATGTGTGCGACCCATCACGCTGAGCAGACGGCAAGAGGGGCACCCGGTCAGGTGCCCCTCATGGCATTGAGCTGCCGGTCGGCCGTCAGATGAACGAGTTGATCTCGATCGTCTCGTCCCGCCCCGGCCCCACGCCGATCGCGGAGATCGGGGCGCCGGACATCTCCTCCAGCGCCTTGACGTAGTTCTGCGCGTTCTTCGGGAGGTCGGCGAAGGTCTTTGCCTTCGAGATGTCCTCCGACCAGCCGGGGAGCATCTCGTAGACCGGCTTGGCGTGGTGGAAGTCGGACTGGGAGTACGGGAGCTCGTCGACGCGCTGCCCGTCGATCTCGTACGCCACGCAGACCGGGATCTGCTCCCAGCCCGTGAGGACGTCCAGCTTCGTCAGGAAGAAGTCGGTCAGGCCGTTGACCCGGGTCGCGTACCGCGCGATGACCGCGTCGAACCAGCCGCACCGGCGGTCGCGGCCGGTCGTCACGCCCCGCTCGCCGCCGATGCGGCGCAGCGCCTCGCCATCCTCGTCGAAGAGCTCCGTCGGGAACGGGCCCGCGCCGACTCGGGTCGTGTAGGCCTTCAGGATGCCGATGACGCGGCTGATCTTCGTGGGACCGACCCCTGCGCCCGTGCACGCGCCGCCCGCGGTCGGGTTCGACGACGTCACGAAGGGGTACGTGCCGTGGTCGATGTCCAGGAGCGTGCCCTGGCCGCCCTCGAAGAGGACGACCTTGTTCTCCTCCAAGGCCTGGTTGAGGATCAGGACCGTGTCGGCGACGTACGGCTTGATCTGCTCCGCGTAGCCCAGCAGCTCCTCGACGACCTGCTCGACGGCGATCGCGCGGCGGTTGTAGAGCTTGGTGAGGATCTGGTTCTTGACGTCGAGGGCGGCTTCGACCTTCTGCTGGAGGATCGACTCGTCGTACAGGTCCTGGACCCGGATGCCGACACGGTTGATCTTGTCCGCGTAGGTCGGACCGATGCCGCGGCCGGTCGTCCCGATCTTGCGCTTGCCGAGGAAGCGCTCCGTCACCTTGTCAACGGTGACGTTGTATGGCGTGATGATGTGCGCGTTGCCGCTGATCAGGAGCTTGGACGTGTCGACGCCGCGCTCGTTCAGCCCGCTCAGCTCGGAGAGCAGGACCGAGGGGTCGACGACGACGCCGTTGCCGATGACCGGCGTGCAGCCGGGGGACAGGATTCCGGAAGGGAGCAGGTGGAGGGCATACTTCTGGTCACCCACGACCACCGTGTGGCCGGCGTTGTTACCACCCTGATAACGCACCACGTAGTCGACGGATCCGCCGAGCAGGTCCGTGGCCTTTCCCTTGCCTTCGTCACCCCACTGAGCACCGAGCAGCACAAGTGCGGGCACGCGCGTACACCCCTTCCGGGCGGGGCATGTCCAAGGTCAGGGGCGTACGCGGCACGGCCTGTGCCTCGTACACCGGCGACCTTCGTCGGCCGCAACCTGTCGGACCGGATGCCCCGGAATAGACGAAGCCCCTGGCGCAATAGCGCAAGGGGCTCTTGCACAAAGATGCTACCCGAGGAAGCGAGGCATGACCGAGGTGGCGACTTTCGCGATGTCCGATCAGCTGCTGGTGGTGATCGATCCGGTCGCCCGGAGGACGGACGGGGAGTCCGTGCGGATCGCGAAAGACGTGCTCAGCGCGGGTGCGGCGACGAAAGTGTGCCTGCCGGACGGGCCCGACGAATTCGCCCGGGCACTGGCTCGACGGGGGTCGCGACGGCCGGTGGTCGTGGGCGACGACCGCGCGCTGATGCGGGCCGTGTCGCTGCTGCACCGGCAGCGGGAGCTGGCCGAATGCGTGCTGTCGGTGGTGCCTGTCGGGGGCGCGCTGTCGCTGGCCGGATCCCTCGGGGTGCCGACGGGAGCGGTGGCCGCGGCCCGGGCGGTGCTGGACGGGGTGGAGCGGCGGCTGGATCTGCTCGTGGACGACAGTGACGGGGTGGTGCTGGGCGCGCTGCGGATCCCGCCGCTGCGGGACCCTGCCGCGCCGGCCGGGGCCACCGCGGTGGCGCCGGGTGCCGGGCGGCCATGGCTGCGGACGTGTCAGTCGCTCGTACGGACGCTGGTGCCGGCGCGGGGCGCGCCCGCTGCCGGGTCCGGGCCGTCCCGACTGCGGGTCGAGGTCGACGGGGAGATGCTGGTGGACCTCGACCAGCCGGTGGAGGGGGTGTCGGTGACGCCGGGGGCCGCCGGTGTGGCCGAGGTGGAGGTGCGGCCGGTTTCGGTGGGGGCGGAGGCTTCGCCGCTGCGGGCGGTGGGGCGGACGGTGACCGTGTCCGGCGCGCACTTCCGGTACCGGGCGGATGCAGCGGTGTCGGGGCCGGTACGGACGCGGACGTGGACGGTTCGGGAGGGGGCTTGGGGGCTTACGGTGCCGGCGGCCCCTTGATGCGGACCCACCGCAACTCGGAGTGGCGGCTCGTGTGCGGTTCGGAGCCGATCTCCGCAGACCCAGCGACGGACGTCACTTGCCGAAGGTCTTCTCCCGGTGTGCCCGCCATCGCTCCATCATGGCCGCGATCTCGCCCTCGATGAACTCGAAGAAGGCGAGCGTCTCGGCCATGCGGCGCCCTGCCGGGGTGTCGGCGCCGAGGCTGGCGACGCCCTCGCGCAGAGCCCCCTCCCAGCGCTTGATGACGGCTTCGCGGTTGGTCAGGGCCTCGTACCACTGGTCGCCGTGCACCCGGTAGCGCTCCCGGCGCGAGCCGGGCTCCCGCTCGCGCGACACCATGTGCGTCTGGGCCAGGTAGCGCACCGCGCCGGAGACCGCGGCAGGGCTGATCCGGAGCTGTTCGCTCAGTTCGGCGGAGGTCATCACGCCTTGGTCGGAGGAGAGCAGCGCGGCGAAGACCCGGGCGGCCATGCGCTGCATCCCGGCCTCGACGAGCTGCGCCGCGAAGGACTCCACGAACTTCGACACGGCCTCCGCGTCCCGTCCGACCTCCACTGATTCCGTCATGCGCTCATCCTATCGGGGATTTATACGCTTCCTTAACTTCACAATTTTCTGAAAGAAGCGTACGTTCTGAAGCATGACGAAGGCAATCACCGTCTCCGGACTGCACAAGTCGTTCGGCAAGACCCATGCGCTCGACGGCCTCGACCTGGACGTCGAGACCGGTGAGGTCCACGGCTTCCTCGGCCCCAACGGCGCCGGCAAGTCCACCACCATCCGCGTCCTGCTCGGCCTGCTGCGCGCCGACGCGGGCGCCGCCCAGGTGCTCGGCCGCGATCCCTGGACGGACGCGGTGGAGGTGCACCGCCGCATCGCCTACGTCCCCGGCGACGTCACCCTGTGGCGCAACCTCTCCGGCGGCGAGGTCATCGACCTGTACGGCCGTCTGCGCGGAGGCCTGGACAAGCGGCGCCGCACGGAACTCGTCGAGCGGTTCGAGCTGGACCCGACGAAGAAGGGCCGGACGTACTCCAAGGGCAACCGCCAGAAGGTCGCCCTCGTCGCCGCGTTCGCCTCGGACGTGGACCTGCTGATCCTCGACGAGCCGACCTCGGGCCTGGACCCGCTGATGGAGGAGGTCTTCCAGCGCTGTGTCGAGGAGGAGCGCGAGCGCGGCCGTACGATCCTGCTCTCCTCGCACATCCTCAGCGAGGTCGAGGAACTCTGCGACCGGGTCAGCATCATCCGCAAGGGGCGCACGGTGGAGACCGGTTCGCTCGCCGACCTGCGCCACCTGACGCGGACCAGCGTGACCGCCGAGCTGGCCGGACCGCCCAACGGGCTCTCCCGCCTGCCCGGCGTGCACGACCTCGGCATCCAGGACCGGCACGTCCGCCTCCAGGTCGACACGGACAAGCTGAACGACGTACTGAGGTCGCTGAGCGAGTCCGGCGTACGGTCCCTGACGTCGACGCCGCCCACCCTGGAGGAGCTGTTCCTGCGGCACTACCAGGACGAGATCGGTGACGAGGTGGCTGCGCGATGACCGCCGCGACCTTCGCCGTACGGGCCGGTGGCTCACGCCAACTGGCCGGTACCGGCACGCTGTTGCGCTTCGCGCTGCGCCGCGACCGGGCCATGATCCCGATCTGGGTCGGCGTCAACGCGCTCATGGTGCTGTCCATGCCGAACACGCTCAAGAGCCTGTACGGCACCGCCGCCGAACGCGCCGACCTGCTGCAGCAGATGGAGACCAACGCCTCGCTGCGCGCCATGCTCGGCCCGGTCTTCGGCGACTCGTTCGGCGCGCTGACCGCCTGGCGGATCGGTGTGTACGCAGGTCTGCTCGCCGCCGTGATGAGCCTGCTCATCGTCGTACGGCACACCCGCGACGAGGAGGAGAGCGGTCGGCAGGAGATGATCTCCTCGGCCATGGTGGGCCGGCGCGCCCCGCTGACCGCGGCGCTGCTCGCGGCGGCGGTCGCCAATGCGGTGCTCGCGCTGCTGATCGCCGGGGGTCTGGCCGGTCAGGGAGCCTCGGGGGCACTGGCCTTCGGGCTCGGCATCGCCGGCGTCGGGATGGTGTTCGCGACGATGGCCGCGATCGTCGCCCAGTTCACGGAGAGCGCGCGACTGGCACGCGGGCTGACGGCCGCGGTGCTCGGCGCCGCGTTCGTGCTGCGCGCGGCGGGCGACTCGGCGACGGACGACGGTTCGTCCCTCCTGACCTGGCTGTCGCCGATCGGCTGGCTGGAGAACCTGCGGCCCTTCGCGAACGAACGGTGGTGGGTGCTGCTGCTGTTCGCGGCCGCCGCGGTCATCCAGGGGGCGGCGGCCTACGAGCTCGCCGGGCGCCGCGACGTCGGTATGAGCTTCCTGCCGAGCCGCCCGGGGCCGGCGGACGGCCGGCTGGGTACCGCCGGGGCACTGGCCTGGCGGTTGCAGCGAGGCAGCGTGCTCGGCTGGAGCATCGGCTTCCTGCTCGCCGGGATCGTCTACGGCGCGATGACCGAGGGCGCGGCCGACCTGGTCGGCGACAACGAGCAGGCCCGCGAGATCCTGCAGCGCATGGGCGGTGAGTCGGCCTTCACGGACACCTTCCTGGCGTCGATGGTCGGCATGCTCGGACTGGTCGCCGCCCTGTACATCGTCGCCTCCGTCCTGCGGCTGCACGGCGAGGAGACGTCCGGACGGGCGGAACCGGTGCTGGCGGGTGCGGTCGGGCGGCTGCGCTGGGCCTCAGGCCACCTGGTGATCGCCTTCGGCGGCACCGTGCTGATCATGCTGCTCGCCGGGCTCGGCCTCGCCGCCGGGTACGGCAAGGAGTTCTGGCCGATCCTGGGCGCCTGTCTGATCCAGCTGCCGGCGATCTGGGTGATCGGCGGGCTCGCGGTGCTGCTCTACGGGGTGTCACCCCGGCTGGCCCTGGCCGCCTGGGGTGTTGCCGGGGCGGTGCTGCTCATCGGGTGGATCGGGCCCGCGCTGGATGTTCCGCAGGCGGTGCTGGACGTGTCGCCGTTCGGGCATCTGCCCAAGCTGCCGGGCGGGGAGATGGAGTGGGGCGCGGTGTCCGTCCTGACCGGGATCGCAGGGGTGCTGGTGGCCGGTGGGCTGGCGGGACTACGGCGGCGGGACGTGACCAGCAGCTGACCGTGGGAACCTTCGGGCGGCCTGTGCGCGTCCCTCCCGGGCATGGGGGAACGTACGCAGGCCGCTCTGGGGTGTCTGACCGTGGCCGCCGGGGCCGGTGCGGGGCTCGCCGTGTGGGCGGTCGGTGTGCGGGAGCGGCTGTGGCGGTTCGAGCAGAGCCCGGACTGGAAGGTCCTCTACGCCGAACTGCCGCTCGCGGTCCTCGGCGGGATCGCGGTCGGCCTCGCCGTCTGGGCCCTGGTCCAGCGCGTCAGGTCGCGACGCTCAGCCCGTTGAGCCCCCTGATCACGAAGTTCGGCTTGCGCTCCGGCTCCGCCGCCAGGGTGAGCGTCGGGGCCTTCTCCAGCAGGGCCCGCATCGAGGCCGCCAGCTCGATACGGGCCAACGGGGCGCCGATGCAGTAGTGGATACCGGCGCTGAAGGAGATGTGCGGGTTGTCGTTGCGGGTGAGGTCGAGGCGTTCGGGGTTCTGGAAGACCTCGGGGTCGTGGTTGGCGGAACCGAAGAGCATGGCGATCTCCGCGCCGCGCGGGATCACCGTGCCGTCGATCTCGATCTCGTCCAGCACCCAGCGTTCGAAGAGCTGGAGCGGGGTGTCGTAGCGCATCAGCTCCTCGACCGCCGACGGGATCAGGGAGTGGTCCGCACGCAGGGCGGCCAGCTGGTCCGGGCTGCGGAAGAGGGCCCACCAGCCGTTGACCGTGGCGTTCACCGTGGCCTCGTGGCCCGCGTTCAGGAGGAGGACGGCCGTCGAGATCATCTCCTGCTCGGTGAGGCGGTCACCCTCGTCGTGCGCCGCGATCAGGCCGGAGATGAGGTCCTCGCCGGGTTCCTTGCGGCGCTGGGCGATCAGCTCCCTCAGGTACTGCGAGAACTCGACCGACGCCCGCACCGCCTTCGTCGCCGCCTCCTCGGACGGGTTCAGCTCGTACATCCCGCAGATGTCCGCCGACCAGGGGCGCAGCGGGGGGCGGTCGGACTCCGGGATGCCGAGCATCTCGGCGATCACCGCCACCGGCAGCGGCTCCGCCACATCCGTCAGCAGGTCCCCGCCGCCCGCCTCGACCAGACGGGCGACCAGGTCGCCGGCCAGGCCGTCCACATACGGCTTCAGCCGCTCGACCGTGCGCGGTGTGAACGCCTTCGACACCAGGCGCCGGATCCGCGTGTGGTCCGGCGGCTCCAGGTCCAGCATTCCGTGGTCGTTGAGCGTGTGGAACGGCTCGTGCTCCGGCGGGGGCGGCGTGCGCCCGAAGTCCTCGTGACTGAACCGGTGCTGGTACGTCCGGCCCAGGCGCCGGTCGCGCAGCAGCGCCGAGACGTCCGCGTGGTGCGGGACCAGCCACTGGTCGGTGGGCTCGAAGTAGAGCACGCGGCCACGAGCCCGCAGCTCCGCGTAGGCGGGGTAGGGGTCGGCGACGAACGCCGGGTCCCACGGGTCGAAGGCGAGGTCAAAAGCAGCTGCCATGAACGGACGCTAGCCCGGGACCCCGCCGTCTGACCAGGGTGTCCGACAGCCGGGCGTTCGCTCAGCCCGGCGTCACCAGCCGCGCCTCGTACGCGAACACCGCCGCCTGCGTACGGTCCCTGAGGCCCAGCTTCACCAGGATCCGGCTGACGTGGGTCTTGATCGTCGACTCGGCGACCACCAGCCGCCCGGCTATCTCCGCGTTCGACAGGCCCTGCGCGATCAGCACCAGCACCTCCGTCTCCCGCTCGGTCAGATCCCCGTACGCCGCGTGTGCGGAGGACATCGTGCGCGGGGCATCGGACAGCTTCGAGAACTCCGTGATCAGCCGCTTGGTGACAGAGGGCGCAAGGAGGGCCTCCCCGGCCGCCACCACCCTTACTCCGTCGGCGAGTTGGCGTGCCGAGGCGTCCTTCAACAGGAAGCCGGAGGCTCCCGCGCGCAGCGCCTGATACACGTACTCGTCGAGGTCGAAGGTGGTCAGTACCAGCACCTTCGCCGAACCGTCCGCGGCGACGATCTCCCGGGTCGCCTCGATGCCGTTCAGTTCCGGCATCCGAATGTCCATCAGCACGACGTCGGGGGCGAGTTCCCGCACCCGCTCCACCGCCTCGCGCCCGTTGACGGCCTCGCCGACGACCTCGATGTCCGGCATCGCGTTCAACAGGACCGAGAAGCCCTCGCGGACCATCATCTGGTCGTCCGCGATCAGTACGCGGATGCTCATGCGTCACCTTCACTCGGGCTGGTCACCGGCAGGAACACCGCCACCTCATAGCCTCCGTCGTCCGTCCGGCCCGCCGTCATCTCGCCGTTCAGCATGGAGACGCGCTCCCGCATACCCGTGATGCCATGCCCGGCACCCGGCGAGGGCTTGACCAGGGCCGGGGCGGGCGGCGGGCCGTTGACTATGCGCAGGCCCAGACCGCCCAGAACGTAGCCGATCTCGACGCGGGCGTCCGCACCGGGCGCGTGCCGCAAGGTGTTGCTCAGAGCCTCCTGGACTATTCGGTACGCCGACAGCTCCACGCCCTGCGGGAGTTCGCGCACCGCTCCGGTCACCGCCTTCTCGACGCTCAGTCCCGCATCCCGCACATTCGCCAGCAGCGCGTCCAGGTCGGCGAGCGTGGGCTGCGGGGCGTCGGGCGCCTCGTAGTCCTCGGCGCGGACGACGCCCAGGACGCGGCGCAGTTCGGTGAGGGCCGCCACCGCGTTCTCCCGGATGGTGGCGAAGGCCCGCTCCAGCTCCGGCGGCGGGTTCTCCACCCGGTAGGGCGCGGCCTCCGCCTGGATGGCGACGACCGACATGTGGTGGGCGACGACGTCGT
>NZ_JBQQCE010000221.1:0-15449 GCF_052245645.1 Streptomyces sp. KR55
CCAGGGCCTCGGAGTTCTGCACGCCTGCATTGAAACACCCTTGACGGGATGGTCAAGCAGGTTGACCATGTAGTCAAGCTGCTTGACTACATCGGAGGCCGCCCATGCCCGTCATCCGCTCGTCCGACGCCGTGACACACGAGATCCACGGCGCCCGCTTCGTCTCGTATGCCACTCCCCTCGCCGGCAGCAAGGAGCTGTGCGCGTGGCGCGGCGAGATTCCCCCGCGGACCAAAGCCCCCGCCCACACCGTCACCCGCGAGGAGATCTTCCACCTGCTCATCGGCGAACTCGTCATCACACTCGACGGCCGCACCGACCGCGTCCTGGCAGGCGACACGGTGATCATCAACCCGGGCTCCACCCTCGCCGTCGAGAACCCGACCGACCGGACCGCGATCTCCTGGGTCACCACCTCCATCGGCCTGGAGGCGGAGCTGGCCGACGGCACGCGCATCGTGCCGCCGTGGGCCAACTGAACTGCCGATCGAGAGGAGTTACGCCGCCAACGACCCCGGGATCACCGCCCATGGCCCGACTTTGCTCGCGCGCGGTCCGCGACCTCCTCGATGCGGCGACTCATCGATGAAGGCACCGCCGCACACCGGAGTACAGCACCTTTCCCGTCGCACGGGCGCGTCGGGCTCGGGCCCCTCCACCGCCAGGTTCACGCCGAACAGCGGACGGACGCCTGCCTTCACGCAGGCCTTGGCGAAGCGGACGGTGCCGGCGAGGGTGTCGCGGTCGGTGAGGGCGAGGGCGTCCATGCCCCGCTCGGAGGCGCGCTCGGCCAGCCACTCCGGGTGCGAGGCGCCGTAGCTCCCGGAGACGGTGTGCAGATGCGTGAAACCCGGCACACGCACCTCCTGCACTCGCGAGCCCTCACCAGCTCTCGAACGTCAGTCCCAACTCTCCCACCCCCGCCATGGACCAATTTTTCGAATACGTGCGCGAAATGCGTTCGGGCGTGTCTCGCCTGCGCAAACAGGCCCACAGACCCGGGCTGCGAGGACATGACAGACACCGCACGGGAGGAGACGCCGGGCATGCGAAAGTCCCGCCTCGCGCGCGGGGCGGGACTTCGCAAGAACGGAGTGGATCAGCCGATCTCGGTACCGGTCGCCGACAGGGCCTCCGTCACCGGCTGGAAGAAGGTCTCCCCGCCGGAGGTGCAGTCGCCGCTGCCGCCGGAGGTGAGGCCGACCGCGTTGCTGCCGGAGAACAGCGAGCCGCCGCTGTCACCGGGCTCGGCGCAGACGTCGGTCTGGATGAGACCGTTGACGATGTCGCCGTTGCCGTAGTTGACGGTGGCGTCCAGGCCGGTGACCGTGCCGGAGTGTACCTGCGTGGTCGAGCCGCTGCGGGTGACCTCCATGCCGACCGTGGCCTCGGCCGCGCCCGAGATCGCCTGCGCGGAACCGTCGTAGAGGTTGACCTCGCTCGGGTGGTCGACCTCGGCGGTGTACTTGACGAGGCCGTAGTCGTCGCCCGGGAAGCTGGAGGCCTCGTTCTCACCGATGACATTGCCGGACGAGTCCGACCAGGTGGAGATCCCCTCGGTGCAGTGGCCCGCGGTGAGGAAGAACGGCTCCCCGCCCTTGACCACGTTGAAGCCGAGCGAGCAGCGCCCGCCGTCGCCGGTGATGGCGTCGCCGCCGGCGATGAAGGGCTTGAACTCACCCTTGGTGCGCTGCAGTTCGGCCGTGCCGCCGAGCTCCTCGACGACCGAGGTCAGCTTCTTCCACTCGGCCGCGGAGACCGTGCGGTCGGCGGTCACGACAACCTTGTTGGTGGTCGGGTCGGTCACCCAGGAGGTGCCGGGGATGGTCGCGTCCTGCTTCAGGGTCGTACGGGCGCTCTTCAGTTCGGCGAGGGAGTTCTCGACGACTCTGGCCTTGGCGCCGGCCTGCTCGACCGTCTGTGCCGCGGCCTCGTCGAGCACGTTCACCACAAGGCTCTTGGCCTTCGCGTCGTAGTACGTTCCCGCCGCGTCCGCGCCGAGGTCACGGTCGAGCGTCGAGGCGAGCTTTCCGGCCGCCAGGGCCGACAGCGTCTTGAGCGCGGGCGCCTCCGGGGTCTCACTGGCGTTCGCACTCTGCAAGGTGACTCCCGCGGCGACCAGTGCGGCGATGCCCGCACCTGCCACGGCGGCCCGCCGCCTGGGTATGCGTCGGTGCTTCAACTCACGTCCTCCTGTGGGGGGTTGGTCCGGGAGGCTGTGGGGGCCTCACGAACCAGAAGGTGTGTGGACTGGGCGCCCACTATTCCGACACCCACAGGGAGCACACAAGGCCGACTTCAGGACGCGCGTACGACAACTGGCGTGCGCCCCATACGCCTTGCACAACTTGAACGTCCACGGTCACGCCAGCGCGATTCGCAGTGCAAACACTACGCGCGAGTAACCGGTATGCATTGAGTGAGGTCTAGTCCTGTCCGAAACTCGACCCTTCGGAGACTGGAACAAGGGCGAGCCCCCGCACGCGAGTTGCGTGCGGGGGCTCGCTTGCTGCCGGCTGCAGATCAGGCCATACAGGAACCGATGGCCGACTGGACGTCAGTAGACGCTGACGCCGTAGGCGCTCAGGGCCTCCGTGACGGGCTGGAAGAAGGTCGTACCGCCGGAGGTGCAGTTGCCGCTGCCGCCGGAGGTCAGACCGTACGCGGTGCCGTTGCTGCCGTAGAGCGGACCGCCGGAGTCGCCGGGCTCGGCGCAGACCGTGGTCTGGATCAGACCGGAGACGACGTCACCGCCGCCGTAGTTGACGGTGGCGTTGAGGGCGGTGACCCGGCCGCTGTGCGTGCCGGTGGTGGAGCCGTCGCGGATGACGGTGGTGCCCACGCTCGGCGTGGCCGCGCGGGTGATGTCCACGCCGTTCGCGGTGCCGGGCCTGCTGACGGACCCGGAGTACCGCACGATGCCGTAGTCGTTGCCCGGGAAGCTGGAGCCGGTGGTCGAGCCGATGACCGTGGTGCGGCCGGAGTTGGAGTACCAGGTGCCGGCGCCGTCGGTGCAGTGACCGGCGGTCAGGAAGTACTGGGTGCCGCTGCTGTTCTGGACGTTGAAGCCGAGGGAGCAGCGCCAGCTACTCGCATAGATGGCGTCGCCGCCCTGGATCAGCTTGTTGAACTTGCCGGGGGTGCGCTTGATCGTCAGGGCGTCGGCGTTGGCGCCGGCCGCCTTCTTGATCTTCGCGATCTCGGCCGCGGAGACCGTGCTGTCGACGGTGAGCAGCACGCGGTTGGTCTTGCTGTCGACGGCCCAGGCGGTGCCCGGGACGTCGGCCTTGAGCACCGAGTTGCCGGCGCTCTTGAGCTCGGTGGCGCTGAACGTGGCGGTGTCGGACGCGTTCGCGCTGGGGACCGCGATCGCGGCGGCGGCCACGAGTCCGGTGGAAACGGCGATCAGCCGGGTCCGTCTCGTTATGCCGCTGCGGGGGGTGGTGCGCTTGATCCTCACTTTTCGTTCCTCCACATGGGAAGTAGGGGGCCCGCGTGGGGTCGGGGCCCGTGAGGCGCAGCCAGCGGCGTGAGTGCCCGGATTCCGAACACGCCGTGCCCCTGACAAGCGCTGAGGGGAGTATTCGGGGGCACGGCCGACAGGCGCAAGAGCGCCTTTCGGCCGTCAATCTTTGAACGAGTTACGGGAATTGGCCACCGCTGCCCCACCGTCGGAGCACAGCAACCCTTCAGCAGCCGTCGCAGGGGCAGCAGCAGTCGCAGCCGCCGCAGTTGCAGTCGCAGTCACGGCAGCAACCCTCGCGCTTCTTGCGGGACCAGGGGCCCTCGTACTCCTTCGCGCAGCACAGCTTGCAGGTGCAGCACAGCAGCCAGAACATCCCGCAGCCGGCCCAGAACCCACGCCGCCCCTTCGGCGGCTGGGCGGCCGGCCCACCGCCGAACCCGCCGAAGTCACCACCACCGCCACCACCGCCGGGCGCTCCCCCACCGCCCGCATAAGGGTTCCCGCCCGCGTACGGGTTCCCGTCGGCGTACGGATTCTGCGGCGCCCCGTACGGCCCCTGCTGTGGCGGCTGACCATAGGGCCCGGGCTGGTGGGACGCGCAGGCGGGCACCGTGCCGAACGCCCGGTCCACCGAGCGCCGCAGCTCGTGCACGAGCAGCAGGTGCGCGAGCTTGGCATCCGTGCAGTGCTTTTCTGGGGAGACCCCAGACCCCCAGGCCACCTCCCGCAGCGCCAGCCGCACCCCGTGCACGGCGTCGTCCGCGAGCCGCCGCGCCTCGGTGAGCGAGGTCCCCGTGGCCGTCAGCGGGTTCCAGGCGCCCGACGCGGCGTCAGTCTCCTGGTCCTCCACGGCGTCCAGCAGATGCGCCAGCCGTCCGAAGAGTCGGCCGGCCTCGGCGAGTGGTGCGGCGTTGCCCGGCCGGCCCGCCAGGATCGCGGTGTGCGCGAAGGCCGCGGCGGTGGCGGTCTCGGTCGGCTCGGTGACGGTCAGGATCGACGTCCCGGGCCCGGCGAGCGCCTCTATGCCGACCTGCCGGTCCACGGCGTCGACCAGCACCGCCGTATCGAACCCGACCACCGCTGCGCCACGAGCCCCCGCACGCCCCCACCCGTCGGCGACCCGGCGCGCGGCGAGCGCCACCGGCCGGCGGCCCAGCAGCCCGTCCCCGTCGGCGACATGGTCGCGCACCTTGGCCGACGCGAGCACCAGCGAGACGGCGGCCGCGAGCCGGGCCCCCTCACCCTGGGCGACGGACGCGGTCCGCATCCCGCGCAGCGGACACGGCCCCGCCGTACGCCGCCACCCGCCGGCATCGGCCCGCTCGGCCTGAGCCTCCGTCAATACGGAGATGAGAAGCCCGTCGTAGTTCGTCACCACCCGGGCGAACTGTCCGTGGTCACTGCGCAGCGCAAGACACAGTCCGCACAGATGCGCCATCCACTGCGTCTTGAGTCGTTCCCCGAGCCGGTGGCTGCACGGCCTGACGATTCCGAACACGATGATCCCCCGTGATGCGTGCGACATTGAGCAGCCGCATCGTATCGACCGATTTTCACATCGGATCGACCGCCTTGGTTCACCCGTACGCCCCGTCCCTCACCCGTACGCCATGAAGAATCATATTTCACTCACAGTCAGCAGCTGGGCGTGGCAGGACCCTTGGGGCACCCGGGCTCTCGACGGATTCGCTGTGCACCAGTACCGTCACAAACCCCCCGCGCGGCGTCTATCCACTTGGCGCACCGTCCGCATCATGGATGACCATAGGGATGCGGAAAGCGAGAAAGCCCGCTGTGAGAGGAGGCGTCCATGGGATCGGTGCGCAAGGCGAGTGCGTGGCTCGGCCTCGTCGACGACAACGATGACGAGCGTTACTACGACGACGAGTACTCCGAGGGGACCGAGTCCGGGGACGCCTGGGTCACGGACCCCCGGGTGAAGGTGGCCACGGACACGGCCGAGGAGCGGGGCCGCCGGATCGGCACGGTCACCCCGGACAGCTTCCGGGACGCCCGCGCCATCGGCGAGCTGTTCCGGGACGGCGTCCCGGTGATCATGAACCTGACGGCCATGGAGCCCGCCGACGCCAAGCGCGTGGTGGACTTCGCGGCCGGCCTGATCTTCGGGCTGCGCGGTTCGATCGACCGCGTGTCCAACCGTGTGTTCCTGCTGAGCCCCGCCGACACGGAGATCATCAGCGGGGAGCCCGCCGCCCACCGGGCGGACGGCTTCTTCAACCAGAGCTGAGGCAAGGCCGCTCACCGGCCCTGCCCTTCCGGTGCGACGGATCACCGGAAGGCATCGACTCCGGTGAGCGCCTTGCCCAGCACGAGTTGGTGCATCTCGACGGTGCCCTCGTAGGTGAGCACCGATTCCAGGTTGGTCGCATGCCGCATCACCGGGTACTCCAGTGAGATCCCGTTGGCCCCGAGGATCGTCCGGGCCGTACGGCAGATGTCGATGGCCTCTCGTACGTTGTTGAGCTTGCCGAAGCTGACCTGTTCGGGTCGCAGCCGGCCGGCGTCCATACGCCGCCCCAGGTGATGGGCGAGCAGAATCCCCTTGTGCAGTTCGACCGCCATGTCGGCGAGTTTGGCCTGGGTGAGCTGGAATCCGGCGATGGGCCGCCCGAACTGCTCCCGCGTCTTCGCGTACTCGACGGCGGTCTCGAAGCAGGTCCGCGCCGCGCCCATGGCACCCCAGACGATGCCGTACCGGGCATGGGAGAGACAGCTGAGCGGACCGCGCAGTCCGGTCACGTCCGGCAGCACTGCATCCGCGGGCAGCCGTACGCCGTCGAGAATCAGCTCGCTGGTGACGCTGGCCCGCAGCGACCACTTGTGCCGGATCTCGGGCGCGGAGAACCCGGGGGCGTCGGTGGGCACGACGAACCCGCGGACACCCTCCTCGGTCTGCGCCCACACGACCGCGACCCCGGCGACGGACCCGTTGGTGATCCACATCTTGCGCCCGTTGAGGATCCAGTCGCCGCCGTCCCGCTTGGCATACGTCCGCATCGAGGCGGGGTCGGACCCGTGATCGGGTTCGGTGAGCCCGAAGCAGCCGATCACGTCACCGGCGGCCATGCCGGGCAGCCACCGCTGCTTCTGCTCCTCGGAGCCGAACCGGTGGATGGCGTACATGGCGAGCGATCCCTGCACCGACACCAGGGACCGGATCCCGGAGTCGGCGGCCTCGAGCTCCAGACAGGCGAGCCCGTACTGCACCGCACTGGCCCCGGCGCACCCGTACCCGCTGAGCGACATCCCGAGCGCCCCGATACCCCCGAGCTCCTTGGCGAGTTCCCGGATCCCCGGCAGTTCGCCCGCCTCGAACCACTCGGCGATGTGCGGCAGCACCCGGTCCGCGGCCCAGCTGCGCACGGTGTCCCGGACGGCCAGGTCCTCGGGCTCCAGCAAGTCGTCGATCCCGAGCGGATCGAACGGATCGAAGGCGGGCAACTTCTCGGACTTCTCGGACTTCGAGGACACCGACACCCTCCGGGCAGCTCAAACTAGCGCCGCTAGTCACGGACTCGGGGTGACGTTACGACCCGACGGCCTGCGGAGCAACCACCCGCAGGCCGCCGACGGCGCTCAACCCCCGCGGCCGACGTCCACCGGAGGTGCGTGGGTGGGAGTCCCGACGCCGGCACGAGGCGACGGCACTTCCACAGCGACCGTCTCGCACTGCATGGCCCGCGGCAACCGCAACGCCATCGCCGCCCCGAGCAGCAACAACCCCGCACTCACCAGCAGCGTCACATGCAGCCCATGCACAAAACAGTCCCGAGCCGCCTCCCGCAGGGCATCCCCCGCCGGTCCCCCGAGCCGCCCGGCGACGTCATACGCCTCCCCCAGCGAATGCCCCGCCGCAGCCGAGGCCGACGCCGGAACCCCCGGCACGGACGTCAGCCCAGGCGTGTACGCCGCATTCATCACGCTCCCGAGAAGCGCAATCCCGATCCCCGCCCCCAGCTGGTACGACGTCTCCCCGATCGCCGCCGCGCCCCCCGCCTGCTCCGGCGGAGCCTCGCTCAGCATGGACTCGTACGCCCCGAACAGCGTGGTCTCCAGCCCGAATCCGAGCAGCACGAACCCGGCCAGCAGCAGCCCGGGGTTGTCCTGCCTCCCCATCGCGGTCAGCAGCACCACGGCGAAGGCCGTGAGACAGAACCCGGAGGACACCATCCGCCGCGGCCCGAACCGCCGCAGCATCCGCGCCCCGAACAGCCCCGCAGCCATCGCCGCGAACGTCAGCGGCACCAACCGCAGCCCGGTCTCCAGCGGCGACAGGTCCAGCACCAGTTGCAGATACTGCGCCGCGATCAGCTCCAGCCCCACCAGCGCGAGCATCGCCAGCACAATGCACCCGACCGACGTGCTGAACGCCGGACGGGCGAACATCCGCAGGTCGACCAGCGGATGCTTGCGCCGCCGCTGCCGCCGTACGAACAGGACGACCAGCGCGACCCCCACCACGAGCGGCACCACGGTGAACGCACTGTCCACCGGCTCACCGCCACCGAGCCGCTTGACCCCCAGCACCACCCCGAACAACCCGGCCGCTGCCATCAGCGCACCGACCACGTCCCAGGGCCCGTCCCCCGCTCCCGTCGACTCGGGCAGCAGAAGTCGCCCCACCGGCAGACTGACCAGCATCAACGGGATGTTGACGAGGAACACCGACCCCCACCAGAAGTGCTCGAGGAGGAAGCCGCCGAGCAGGGGCCCAACCGCCGCGCCGACCGCGGCCACCGCACTCCAGACACCGATCGCGAGCGCCCGCTCGCGCCGGTCGGGGAAGACCTGCCGCAGGATCGACAGCGTCGCGGGCATGATCATCGCGCCGCCGACGCCGAGCAATGCCCGCGCCACGATCAGGACCTGCGCGGTGTCGGCGACGGCCGCCATGGCGGAGGCGACGCCGAACAGGGCGTAGCCGAGGAGCAGGATCCGTCTGCGGCCCACCCGGTCGCCGAGCGTGCCGAAGAGGATCAGCAGCGAGGCGCAGACGAGCGGGTAGGTGTCGACGATCCAGAGCAGTTCTATCGCGCTGGGCTTGAGGTCCTCGGTGACGGCGGGCACCGCCACGTGCAGCACGGTCGCGTCGACCGCGACCAGCAGCAGACTGGTGCAGAGGACCACGAGGACGACCCAGCGGTTGGCACCGGCCCCGGCCGCCCGACGGCGCAGCCCGACGGCAGCCGTGGTCGTCCCGGACATGTACGTACCTCCCAGATGTTCCCTCGCTTCGGCGGGCTCACGGGAGTGGGGACTCCCCCGTGACTCGGCCGGAGAGGAGCGGTGGTCTCCGGCCCGCGCAACGATCGGCGAGTGACACGTCAGCGTACGCGAGTCCGTGCCGTGACCGAGTGGCGGACCTCTCATACATATGGCGGAACAGTGTGGCGTACGCCACTACCGTCGCCCGCCTTCGCCTGCCATCACGTCGCCGCCGGCCGTGCGGTTGCGCGGGCCGTCGATAATCGAGCCCGTGACCGATCTTGCAACGCCTGTGGCACGCCGCGGCTCCGCGGCCCTGCGCCGGGCAGCCCCGGCCCTTCTCGGGTACGCGGCCGTCCGTGCGCTGGGACTGCTCGCGCTGGCCGGGTGGAGCGCGGCGCGGGACAAGAGCGCGTACACGCTGCTGACCGCCCGCTGGGACGCGCTCTGGTACACCCGGGTCGCCGAACTGGGCTACGGCTACGAAGTGCGTCTGCCGAACGGCGACGTGCACTCCAACCTGGCCTTCTTCCCCCTCCTCCCCTGGCTGGAGCGGCTGCTGCACGCGGTGACCCCGCTGTCGTACGCCGACGCCGGCTTCGTCGTCAGCCTGCTCGCCTCGCTCGCGGCGGCGTGGGGGATCTTCGCGGTCGCCGACCACGTGTACGGCCGTCGGGCCGGAGTCTGTGCGGTGCTGCTGTGGGCGGTGCTGCCGGTCGGGATCGTGCAGTCGATGGCGTACAGCGAGTCGCTGTTCACGGCGCTGGCCGCCTGGTCGCTGTACGCGGTCCTGACCGGTCGCTGGCTCACCGCGGGCTCGCTGGCCCTGCTGGCGGGACTGACCCGGCCGGTGGGGCTCGCCGTGGTCGCGGCGGTGTGGGCGGCCGGGATCGTCTCCTTCGTACGAGCACGAGACCGGGACCTTGCTCCGTCCGTGCGGTACCGCAGCGCGGCGCCCGGTCCCGGCGCACATGCCCTGTCGCGCGCCGCCTCCCCCTCCGACGGCGCGGGCATCGAGGGCGCGTCGGCCGGGCGGCGCGCCCTCGGCATGCTCCTCGCGCCGCTCGGCGCCGCCGGGTACGTCCTGTGGGTCGGCCACCACACCGGCAAGGGTCCGCTCGGCTATCTCGACGTCCAGGCGGGCTGGCGCAACGGCTTCGACGGCGGGTACGCCTTCGCCCGCTTCGTCGCCGAAAAGTTCACGTCGTTTCCGTCGGCCCTGGCCGGCCTGGGCCTGGTCGTCGGGGTCGGGCTGGTGGTCTGGCTGTACGTCGTCTGTGTCCGGCAGCGCCAGCCGCTTCCGCTGCTGGTGTACGCGGGGGTGGTCACCGCGCTCGCCCTGTGCGCGTCGAGCTACTTCGGCTCGAAACCGCGCCTGTTGCTGCCG
Organism: Streptomyces sp. KR55; assembly: GCF_052245645.1. Taxonomy (NCBI): domain Bacteria; kingdom Bacillati; phylum Actinomycetota; class Actinomycetes; order Kitasatosporales; family Streptomycetaceae; genus Streptomyces; species Streptomyces sp. KR55. The sequence continues at coordinate 10,080 of NZ_JBQQCE010000221.1, forward strand.
GCGTTCCCGCTGCTGCTGCCCCTCGCGCTCACCCTGGCCAGACTGCGCACCACCGCCGCCGCGCTGGTCGTGGGCGGGGTCGCGGCGGCGTCGGCGGCCTACGGGGCCTTCTGGCTGAACGGCTCCGGTCCGCCCTGACCTGCTTCGAGCGCCGGTTTCATTGCCGGTTTTATTGCCAGGTTATTGCCAGGTTAGCGACCGGAAAAATTCCCCCCATGGTCCGGTTAACGGTTTCATAAGCAAGCTAAAACACTGCACCATGAGGCGATCAAAGGAATTGAAGGGAAGGGCCGCGAGGGATTGCAGAATCCCCGGAAATAAACCCCTTCCTGAGAGAAATCCCACATCACATCGTCATTACAAACCCGGTGATTGGGCGGGGAACTGAGCTCACTCGCTGTAACGTCGATTGTGTGCGTACCGAACCAACGCTGACCCGGCTCGACCGGATCTTCGCCCGACTGGACCGTGAACCCGTGCGGCCGGTCCTCGACGTGCCGCGAATGACCCGGCACCGGGTGGTGCTCTTCGGCGCGACTCTCACCTTCTACCTGACGATCGTCCTCGCCGTGGTGACCACCTCATGGCTGGTCCGGTTCGACTGGCAGGCGATGCTGTTCCGGCCCTACCAGCAGTGGTCCGGGATCCACGCCTTCCTGGACTACTGGGTGGTCCTCGGGCAGCGCGGCCCCACGGCCGTCATGGTCGCCGCCTGGCTGGGCTGGCGCTGCTGGCGGCAGCACACGCTGCGGCCGCTGCTGGCGTTCGGCGCGGCACTGCTGTTGCTGAACGTGACCGTGGGTGCGGTGAAGTACGGCCTGGGCCGCTCGGGCCCGCACTACGCGACCGAGGTCGGTTCCAACGAGATGTGGCACTGGTTCCAGGCCGGGAGCGACATATTTCCCTCGGGACACACCGCGAACGCCGTCGTGACCTGGGGCATCCTCGCGTATCTGGCCACCTCGCCACGCGCCCGGCGCTGGCTGTCCGCACTGTCGGCGGTGCTGTCGCTCAGTGTCGGCCTCACCACCGTCTACCTGGGTACGCACTGGCTGAGCGATGTGCTGCTGGGCTGGGCCGCGGGTCTGCTCATCCTGCTGGCGCTGCCGTGGTTCGAGCCGCTGATCGCCCACGCCGAGGCCCGGCTCCTGGACCTGCGCGACCGCTGGCTCGCCGGTGTGCGGCGTACGGCTCCGCAGGCCGCGCCCGTCCCGGCCGAGGCTCCCGCGGTGCTCACCCCGTGCCCGGTCGCCGAGGAGGAGGCGGCACCGGTGCGCGAGACCCTCTCCCCGTCGGCGGCCCGCACCACCCGGGCGCCGGTCTATCTGGCCCCGGGCCCGCACAGCACCCGCGCGGAGCGCACCCCGGTCACCCCGGCAGGCAGTCGCCGGCCCCCGCACCCCGACCGTCTCCCGCGCGGCCCGGCCTCGACGGCCCGCCCGGTCACGGGCGGCTGACCGGCCCGACGGTACGCACGGCGAAGGCCCCGGTTCCTCGTGGAGGGAACCGGGGCCTTTCGTCATGCACCGTCGGCCGTCAGCCCTTCCAGGCGCGCGCCACCACGCCGGCCTTGACCTCGAAGTTCAGTCGGCCCACGCGGTACTCCATCGTGATGATCGCCCCCGGCGGCAGCGAGCGCACCGTCGACCAGCCGCGCTCGCGCGCGAGCCGCTCGGCCGCGGCCTCTTCGAGGCCGATGTACGCCTCGGGACTGTCGTCGGGTTCCGCGGGAGGTGTGGGAATGGGTGCCATGCCGCCACGCTAGGCGCTGCACGGCGGCCGGGGAAGTCGGCCAGGGAAGTGGAACTCGTGCACCGTGGGTCACTGATCCCCCTGCGGTCACACTTCTGTCACAAGATCACGACACGCGTTTCGATGGAACTCCATCACCCGAACGGACGGATCCGTACGCCTTACGGCGGCATCCGAACACAATTCCCGTGTGTCTCCACAACTCCTCGAATTGCCCGGCGGAGAGTTTCTGAAGGACCGTCCCCGGATCCCGTTCCATTCCAGTTCCGGGCGGGCCCGCAGGGAGTCGGCACAACACAGGAAATACCCGGTTCCGGCACAGACTCCCCGTACGCCCCCTGTCGCGGCACCCGGCCGCGCGAGCATCATGGCGTGGGCTCGCGGGTACGCGTGGCGCGGGCTCGACGGGCCCGGGCGCGACGAGCGAAGGGGCGAGCGAGGCATGGGGACGGAGACCGTACCGGCAGCGGCAGGACCCGTACGGACCAGGGCGCGCGGCGAGGTGATCGTCGACTGGCTGACCACCACCGACCACAAGAAGATCGGCCACCTCTACCTGATCACGTCGTTCGCGTTCTTCCTGATCGGCGGGGCGATGGCGCTGGTGATGCGCGCCGAGCTGGGCCGGCCGGGGCTGCAGATCGTGAGCAACAACGAGTTCAACCAGTTGTTCACGATGCACGGCACGATCATGCTGCTGCTGTTCGCGACGCCCAGCTTCGCCGGTTTCGCCAACGAGCTGATGCCGTTGCAGATCGGCGCCCCCGACGTCGCCTTCCCGCGGCTGAACATGCTGTCGTACTGGCTGTTCCTGTTCGGCGGGCTGATCGTGCTCGGCTCGCTGCTGGTGCCCGACGGGCCCGCCAACTTCGGCTGGTTCGCCTACGCGCCGCTGAACAGCATGGAACGCTCACCCGGCGTCGGGCCCGACCTGTGGATCATGGGACTGGCGCTGGCCGGCTTCGGCACGATCCTCGGCGCGGTCAACTTCATCACCACCATCATCGCCATGCGCGCCCCCGGCATGACGATGTTCCGGATGCCGATCTTCACCTGGAACACGCTGTTCACGTCGATCCTGATCCTGATGGCGTTCCCGGTGCTGGCGGCCGCGCTGCTCTGTCTGGAGGCGGACCGGCGGTTCGGCTCGCACATCTTCGACGCGGCCAACGGCGGGGCACTGCTGTGGCAGCACCTGTTCTGGTTCTTCGGGCATCCCGAGGTGTACATCATCGCGCTGCCGTTCTTCGGCATCGTCACGGAGATCATCCCGGTCTTCAGCCGCAAGCCGATCTTCGGCTACACGGCGCTGATCGGCGCGACGATGGCGATCACCGGTCTGTCCGTGGTCGTGTGGGCGCACCACATGTTCGCCACCGGGGCGGTGCTGCTGCCGTTCTTCTCCTTCATGAGCTTTCTCATCGCCGTGCCGACGGGCGTGAAGTTCTTCAACTGGACCGGGACGATGCTCAAGGGCTCGCTGTCCTTCGAGACGCCGATGCTGTGGTCGGTCGGTTTCCTGGTGACGTTCCTGTTCGGCGGTCTGACCGGGGTGATCCTGGCGTCGCCGCCGATGGACTTCCACGTCACGGACACGTATTTCGTGGTGGCGCACTTCCACTACGTCGTGTTCGGCACCGTCGTCTTCGCGATCTTCGCCGGCTTCTACTTCTGGTGGCCGAAGTTCACCGGGAAGATGCTCGACGAGCGGCTCGGCAAGATCCAGTTCTGGACGCTGTTCATCGGTTTCCACACCACGTTCCTGGTGCAGCACTGGCTGGGCGCGGAGGGCATGCCGCGCCGCTACTCCGACTACCTCGCCGCGGACGGCTTCACCGCCCTGAACACCGTGTCGACGATCGGCGCCTTCCTGCTCGGCCTGTCGACGCTGCCGTTCCTCTACAACGTCTGGAAGACCACCAGGTACGGCAGGAAGGTCGACGTGGACGACCCCTGGGGCTACGGCCGCTCCCTGGAGTGGGCGACCTCCTGCCCGCCGCCGCGTCACAACTTCACGACGCTGCCGAAGATCCGCTCCGACTCCCCGGCGTTCGACCTGCATCACCCCCAGTACGCGGAGCTGGAGCAGAACCGCGTTCAAGAGCCCGGCTCAGGCGGTCCCGTGCCGTCCTGATCGCCTCCGTCAGCCCGTCCGGTTCCAGCACCTCGAACTCGAACCCCATCAGCATCACATGAATGACCATCACGTCGAGGCTCGCGGCCCCGGTGTGCAGGATGCAGGCGTCGTCGCCGTCGGCCTGAAGCGTCCCGGCGGACGGCGAGATGTGCTCGGCGGCCACCTCGACGGGCACCAGCAGCCGGACGGCGGCATGCGTGGCGTACGCGCGCGTGGAGACACCTTTCGAGACGTACGCGGCCAGGTCCTCGGCGGGCGGGGTGCGCGGGGCGAAGCGCGGGCCGTGCGGCGGCTTCGGGGCGATGCGGTCGACGCGGAAGGTGCGCCAGTCGTCCCGGTCGAGGTCCCAGGCGACCAGGTACCAGCGGCGCTCGGTGCACACCAGGCGGTGCGGTTCGACACTGCGGCGGGTGGGGGTGCCCTCGTGATCGAGGTACTCGAAGCGCAGCCGCTCCGCATCCCGGCACAGGCCTGCCAGCTCGGTCAGGACGGCCGGGTCGACGGCGGCCGGCTGGGGGCCCCTCAGCATCGGCACGGTGAAGGCGTTGAGGGCGCCCACGCGTCGGCGCAGCCGGTTCGGCAGGACCTGCTCCAGCTTGGCGAGGGCCCGCACGGAGGTCTCGCCGATGCCCTCGACGCCCTGCCCGGCGGCCGTGCGCAGCCCGACGGCGACCGCGACGGCCTCGTCGTCGTCCAGCAGCAGGGGCGGCAGCTCGGCACCCGCGCCCAGTGTGTAGCCGCCGCCGGTGCCGGGGCTGGCGTTGACGGGGTAGCCGAGCTCGCGCAGTCGGTCGACATCCCGGCGGACGGTGCGCGGGGTGACGCCGAGGCGGTCGGCCAGTTCGGCGCCGGACCATTCGCGGTGGGCCTGGAGCAGCGAGAGCAGGCGCAGGAGGCGGGCGGAGGTTTCCAGCATGGGTCGAGTCTGTCAGCCGTTGCGGACAGGTGCGGTCCTGAAGCGTCACGGCTCGTACGACAGCAGCGGCACGTCGAAGCAGGTGCTGTTCATGTCCCCCTGGGAGACCCAGCCCCGGCCGTCCTGCCAGCGGGCCACCGACAGACAGTTCCTGCGGGTCTGCGGCGGCTCGGGCAGCGGCCTGAAGGTGACGGGGAGCAGCAGGCCGTCCGCGGTGTAACCGTCGCTGCGGTGCACGAAATCGTCGACGCACGCGCGCGTGATGCCGGTTCGGGAGCAGGACCGCGCCGCGTCCGTGAACCACTTCGCCGCCGCCCAGCCCTCCAACTGCCACTGGGAATGCGTCGGCAGCGACTCGGTGGCGTCCCGGAACTCCCGTACGGCCTCGTTGCCGGTGTCCTGGTGGTTGCGGCTGGACCCGGTCGCCCACAGGGCGTTGCGGCAGCGCGGGGCGTCCTTGTAGTCCTCGGGGACGGTGGACGTCCAGTTCTGCACGTTGGTGACCTTGGCGGTGACCTCGGTGCCGACGTCGTCCATCGCCTTGCACAGACGGGCGTTGCCGTGG
>NZ_JBQQCE010000222.1:0-15433 GCF_052245645.1 Streptomyces sp. KR55
GAGTCCTGCGGCAACAAGATCAAGGCCGCGGCATACCGCGCCCGCAAGCGGCAGGCCCAGCCGGCGGAGTCGGTCTGACCGGTGGTCCGGGGCACCTCGTGGGGCGGACACCGCGTCGGGCATCCTGAGGCTGAGGCTGAGGCCGGCCGGGCGGCAAAGGGGAGCTGTGGTGAACGAGCAGACGCACGCCACGGGCGGTGCCGGGGCAGCCGGAGCGTACCCCCAGCTGCGGCTGGACACGTTGCTCGAGGGCCTGCAGGAGCAGATCCAGGAGGTACGGGCCGCCCGCGACAGGATGCACACGCTGCTCGACGCCGTGCTCTCCATCGGCAGCGATCTCGATCTCGAAGTGGTGCTGCACCGGATCGTGCAGTCCGCGGTCACGCTGGTCGACGCCCAGTACGGGGCGCTCGGGGTGCTGGGTGACGAAGGAACCATCAGGCAGTTCATCACCGTCGGCATCGACGAGGAAGCCATCGCCCGGATCGGGCACTATCCGCGCGGCGAGGGCATCCTGGGCCTGCTGATCCGTGATCCGGCCCCCCTGCGCCTGCCGGATCTGAGCGAACACCCGGCTTCCGTGGGTTTCCCCTCCGGGCACCCGCCGATGAGCAGCTTCCTGGGCGCCCCGATCCGGGTCCGTGAGCAGGTGTTCGGCAATCTGTATCTGACCAACAAGCAGGGCGGCGCGGAGTTCGACGCCGACGACGAGGCGGTGCTGCGCACGCTCGCCGCGGCGGCCGGTGTGGCGATCGACAACGCCCGGCTGTACGACGACGCCCGCCGCAGGCAGCGGTGGCTGGCGGCGAGCAACGAACTGACCCGCAGCCTGCTGTCCGGCGAGTCGCCCGCCGCGGCGCTGGATTCGTTCACCGCCACGGTGCGGGACATGGCGGGCGCCGACCTGGTCACCCTTGCGGTGCCGGTCGGCGACAGCGGGGAGCTCGTGATCGAAGCTGCCTGCGGGACGGGGGCACAGGACGTCCACGGGCTGCTGCTGCCGACCACGACACTGGCCTCGAAGGTGCTCGCGTCCGGGGAGACCATCACCAGCGAGGCGGTGAGCACCGACCCGCGCGGTCAGGGCGGCAGCGCCGCGCTGGTCGAACTGGGGCCGGCGTTCTTCGTGCCGCTCGGCACCCGGGAGAACGTCCGCGGCGTACTGCAGGTGGCGCGCGTACCGGACGGCCCGAAGTTCCCGGACGCCGTCATCGACATGATCAACGGGTTCAGCAACCAGGCGGCCCTCGCCCTGGAGGTGGCCGAGCGCCGGCGGGACGCCGAGCACATGCTGGTCCTCAGCGACCGCGACCGGATCGCCCGCGATCTGCACGACCTGGTCATTCAGCGCCTCTTCGCCGGCGCGCTGTCACTGCAGTCCACGCTCGGGCGGGTCGCCGACCGGCCCCAGGCGAGCGAGCGGATCCAGCGGGTCGTGGACGACCTGGACGACACCATCAAGGTCATCCGCTCCACCATCTACGCTCTGCGCGAGCACGACCAGAAGCGACGGGACAGCGGCCTGCGCGCCCGCCTGGTGACGGCCACCGAGCGGGCCGCCGAAACGCTCGGTTTCACCCCCGCACTGCGGATGACCGGCCTGCTGGACACCGACGTTCCCGCCGACTACGCCGACCATCTCCTGGCGGTCCTCGGCGAGGCCCTGTCCAACGTCGCCCGGCACGCCCGGGCCACTGCGGTCGACGTGAACGTGGAGGTCTCGGGCACGACCCTGCGACTGCGGGTGTCCGACAACGGACGCGGCATCGACCCTGCCGTCACCCGCCGCAGCGGCCTGGCCAACCTCGACCGGCGCGCCGACGAACTCGGCGGTACCTGCAGCCTGTCCCCCAACGAACCCCGTGGTACGACGGTGGAATGGGCCGTGCCCCTCTCACGGGCCGGCCGCTGACGGCAGGCCGCCTGAGTCACCTCCCCTGTCCGGCCCGTTCCCAGCCGCGGCGCGGGGGTCGGGCGCCGAGTCGGGTGTCGCGGCTGCGGTAGACGATGTAGGGGCGGGTCAGGTAGCCGACGGGCGCGGTGAGCATGTGGACGAGGCGGGTGAAGGGCCAGGCCGCGAACAGCAGCAGCGCGCTGAGGGCGTGGAGCTGGAAGAGGACCGGGGCTCCGGTCATCAGGTCCGGGTCGGGCTGGAGATAGAAGATCGAGCGGAACCAGGGGGAGATGGTCTCCCGGTAGTCGTAGCCGCCGCCCACGATGTTGGCGGCGACGGTCGCGGCCAGGCCGAGGACGATCGTCGCGGTGAGCGAGACGTACATCGCCTTGTCGTTGCGGGTGGTGGCGGAGAAGACGGGGCCGACGGTGCGGCGGCGGTAGATGAGGATGGCCAGTCCGCCCAGGGTGCACACGCCGGCGATGGTGCCGAGGACGACCGCCGAGACGTGGTACGTGTGCTCGCTCATCCCGACCGCTTCGGTCCAGCTCTTGGGGATGAGCAGGCCGCCGATGTGGCCGATCAGCACGACGAGGATGCCGAAGTGGAACAGCGGGCTGCCGATGCGCAGCAGGCGGCTCTCGTAGAGCTGGGAGGAGCGGGTGGTCCAGCCGAACTTGTCATAGCGGTAGCGCCAGATGTGGCCGAGGACGAAGACCGCGAGAGACAGGTACGGCAGGGCGACCCAGAGCAGGATGCCGCCGGTGCCGGACTCCACCGCCAGGGTGACGGGCTGCGCGGGTACGGTCATCGCGGGCCTCCTGCGGGGTCGGGCATCAACTGCGGGGGCGTGTACGGGGCGAGGCCGACCTGCTCCTCGGGCGGGCCCTCGGCGGCGAGCCGGGCGACGGCTTCGTGTTCGTCGCCCGCCAGGGCGGGCAGGGTGGCGGAGACGGAGTCCAGCAGGGCCGCCCAGGGCGAGTTGTCGTCGTGCAGGGCCAGGCGCAGCAGTTCGAGGCCGGCGCGGTGTTCGGTGAGCAGGCGGTGTCCGGCCGCGGGGTCGGTCGCGGCGAATTCGAGGACGACGGCGAGGTGGTCGGGCAGTTCGTCGTCGGTCAGGCGCCGGCCGGAGGCGGCGTAGGTCTGTTTCAGGCGCAGCAGGGCGATGCCGCGTTTCCGGGTGTCGCCGTGGGCGTAGTAGGTGAGGTACGGGCAGCAGCGTTTGCGGTGGTCGAAGGTCGCGACGTAGGCGGCGGCCAGGTCGGCGCCGGGTGTGCGTTCCGCGTGCGCGGTGAAGCGCAGCAGCGGTTCGGCGACCGCCCCGGGCAGTGCAGTGGCGACCTTGCGGGTGAGGGCGAGGTGGGGCGGGAACTGGTCGTCGGGGTAGGCCAGCAGGAGGGACTGGGTCTGCCAGGCGTAGGGGTGCCAGGGCTCGGTGCGCGCCGGGCGTCGTGTCGTCCGTTTCATGGTTTCGGCTCCACCTCCCCGCCGGTGTCCGTGTGCGCGTCGTGACCGGCGTCGGACGGCTTGGGTGGGAAGAGGCCGGGTGGGGAGCCCTTGCCGTCCCAGTTGAGGAGGTTGACGCGGCTGGCCTTGTCGGTGGGGGCGACGGGAGTGTCGGAGGTCTGCCGGTCGTGCAGCGCCCGGTAGTTCTCCACCGCGATCGGTGCGGCGCCGCCCGATGCCTCACCGAAGGGGCCGGAGCCGCCCATGCCGGGGCCGCCCTCGTAGTCCAGGCTGCACTCGGTGGCCAACTCCTCCAGCTTGTGGGCCTGTTCGGCGTGGGCGGGCGGGATGACGTACCGCTCGTCGTACTTGGCCAGGGCCAGCAGCCGGTACATGTCGTAGATCTGCTCGCCGCTCATGCCGACGGACTTGGGGACGGTGTCGTTCGGTTCGCGGCCGAGGTTGATGTCGCGCATGTAGGAGCGCATCGCTGCCAGGCGGCGCAGCACGGCGTCGACCGGCGCCGGGTCCCCGGCCGTGAACAGCTGGGCGAGGTAGTCGACGGGGATGCGCAGGGCGTCGACGGCGGCGAACAGGTTGTGGTGGCTCTCGGCGTCGTGGCCGGTGTCGCGTACGGCGTCGACGACCGGGGACAGCGGCGGGATGTACCAGACCATGGGCAGGGTGCGGTACTCCGGGTGCAGCGGAAGCGCCACCTTGTAGGTGTTGATCAGGGCGTGGATCGGGGAGCGCTGAGCGGCCTCGATCCAGTCCCGGGGGATGCCGGCCTTCTCCGCCTCGGCGATCACCTGCGGGTCGTGCGGGTCGAGGAAGACTTCCCGCTGGGCCTCGTACAGGCCCGTGTCGTCGGGGGTGGAGGCGGCCTCGAGGACGCGGTCGGCGTCGTAGAGGACGAGGCCGATGTAGCGCAGGCGGCCGACGCAGGTCTCGGAGCAGACGGTGGGCAGGCCGACCTCCACGCGGGGGAAGCAGAAGGTGCACTTCTCGGCCTTGCCGGTGCGGTGGTTGAAGTACACCTTCTTGTACGGGCAGCCGGTGACGCACATCCGCCAGCCCCGGCAGCGGTCCTGGTCGACCAGGACGATGCCGTCCTCTTCCCGCTTGTAGATCGCGCCGGACGGGCAGGACGCCGCGCACGAGGGATTGAGGCAGTGCTCGCAGATCCGCGGCAGGAAGAACATGAAGGTCTGCTCGAACTCCAGCTTGATCCTGTCCGAGACCTCCCGCAGCAGCACGTCCTGCTCTCCGGTCGCGGCGGAGCCGCCGAGGCTGTCGTCCCAGTTCGCCGACCAGGAGATCTTCATGTCCTTGCCGGAGATCAGGGACTTGGGGCGGGCGACCGGGGTGTGCTCCTGCAGCGGGGCGTTGGTGAGGGTCTCGTAGTCGTAGGTCCAGGGTTCGTAGTAGTCGTCGAGGGAGGGGAGTCTGGGGTTGGCGAAGATGCCGATCAGCTTCTTGAAGCGGCCGCCCGCCTTCAGCGTCAGCCGGCCCCGCTTGTTCAGTTTCCAGCCGCCCTCCCAGGTGTCCTGGTCCTCGTAGCGGCGGGGGTAGCCCTGGCCGGGGCGGGTCTCGACGTTGTTGAACCACACGTACTCGACGCCGGTGCGGTTGGTCCACGCCTGTTTGCAGGTGACCGAGCAGGTGTGGCAGCCGATGCACTTGTCGAGGTTCATCACCATCGCCATCTGGGCCATGACACGCATGATCAGTACTCCACCTCCTGGTTGACTCGTCGGCGGATGACGGTGACCTCGTCGCGCTGGTTTCCGGTCGGGCCGAGGTAGTTGAAGGCGTACGACAGCTGGCCGTAGCCGCCGATCAGATGGCTGGGCTTGATCAGCAGTCGGGTCAGGGAGTTGTGGATGCCGCCACGCCGGCCGGAAGTCTCGGTGCGGGGCACGTCGATGAGCCGGTCCTGGGCGTGGTGCATGTAGACGGTGCCCTCGGGCATGCGGTGCGAGACGATCGCGCGGGCGGCGACGACGCCGTTGCGGTTGACGGCCTCGACCCAGTCGTTGTCCTTCACTCCGACCTTGGCCGCGTCCTGCGTGCTCATCCAGATCGTCGGCCCGCCCCGCGAGAGGGACAGCATGAACAGGTTGTCCTGGTACTCGGAGTGGATGGACCACTTGTTGTGCGGGGTCAGGTAGCGGACCGTCACGCCCAGTTCACCGACGTCCCCCAGACGGGGCTCGCCGAACAGGGCGTCCATGTTCAACGGTGGGCGGTAGATGGGGAGTTGCTCGCCGAGTGCGGTGATCCAGTCGTGGTCGAGGTAGAAGTGCTGGCGGCCGGTGAGGGTGTGCCAGGGCTTGAGGCGCTCGACGTTGACCGTGAACGGCGAGTAGCGGCGCCCGCCGGTCTCCGAACCCGACCACTCCGGTGAGGTGATGACCGGGACGGGAGCGGCCTGGGTGTCGGCGAACGTGATCTGCTTGCCCTCGTGTTCGGCCGCCAGGTCGGCCAGCCGGGTGCCCGTGCGGGCCTCCAGGGTGTGGAAGCCCTGGGTGGCGAGGTGGCCGTTGGTGGTGCCGGACAGGGCGAGGATCGCTTCGCAGGCGTGCACGTCCCGGGCGATGGAGGGGCGGCCGTCGGCCACTCCCCCGCGCACGGTGCCGTTCTTGTGCCGCAGGTACTCCAGCTCCCGGTCGAGCTTGAAGGTGACGCCCTTGGTGGTGGCGCCGAGGGTGTCCAGCAGCGGGCCGAGCGCGGCCATCTTCTCGGCCACGGCGCCGTAGTCACGTTCGACGGTGATCAGCTTCGGCATGGTGCGGCCGGGTACGGGCTCGCACTCACCCGCCTGCCAGTCCCGCACTCTGCCGTGCGGAGTGGCCAGTTCGTCCACCGTGTCGTGCAGCAGCGGCGCGGCCACGACGTCCTTGCGTACGGCGAGATGGCCGGCGGCCTGGCGGCTGAACTCGCGCGCGAGGGTGTGGAAGGCGTCGAAGTCGGTGCGGGTCTGCCAGGGCGGGGCGATCGCCGGGTTGAAGGCGTGCACGAACGGGTGCATGTCCGTGCTGGACAGGTCGTGCTTCTCGTACCAGGTGGCGGCCGGCAGGACGACGTCGGAGAAGACCGTGGTGCTGGTCATCCGGAAGTCCAGCGTCAGCAGCAGGTCGAGCTTGCCGGCCGGGGCCTCCTCCCGCCACACCACATCACGGGGGCGCGCGTCGGGCGGTGCCTCGGCGGCGCGCAGAGAGGAGTCGGTCCCCAGCAGGTGCTTGAGGAAGTACTCGTTCCCCTTCGCCGACGAGCCCAGCAGATTGGCCCGCCACACGGTCAGCACCCGCGGGAAGTTCTCGGGCGCGTCCGGGTCCTCGACCGCGAACCGCAGCCTGCCCGCCTTCAGCTCCCCCACCACGTGCTCGCCCACGTCGCGCCCCGCCCGCGCCGCTTCGTCGGCCAGGTCGAGCGGGTTGCGGTCGAACGTCGGGTACGAGGGCATCCAGCCCATCCGCGCCGACGCGGCGATCACATCCGCGGTGGCCTTTCCCGCGAACGGACCGCCCGCCCCGGCCGCCGCCAGAGTGTCGGCGGAGAACGGGTCGTAGCGGAACTGGTCGCTGTGCAGGTACCAGTACGCCGTCTGGATCATCAGGCGGGCCGGTCGGTTCCAGTCGGCCGCCGTCGCGAGCGCCTGGTAGCCGGTGATCGGACGGACCTTCTCCTGACCGACGTAGTGCGCCCACCCGCCGCCGTTGACGCCCTGGCAGCCGGTCAGCGTGGTCAGGGTCAGGAACGCCCGGTAGATGGTGTCGGAGTGGAACCAGTGGTTCGTCCCCGCCCCCATGATGATCATCGAACGGCCGCGGGACTCCTCCGCGTTGGCGGCGAACTCCCGCGCGATGCGTGCCGCCCGCTCCGCGTCGACGCCCGTGACGGCCGCCTGCCAGGCCGGCGTGCAGGGCTCGTCCGCGTCGTCGTACGAGGCCGGCCACCGGCCGGGCAGCCCCGCGCGCGCCACCCCGTACTGGGCCAGCAGCAGGTCGTACACCGTGGTCACCAGCCGCCCGGCGATCCGCCGCACCGGCACCCCGCGCGGCAGGCGCCCCGCGCTGCCGTCGGGGGCGTCGAAGCGCGGCAGCTCCACCACGACCGGGGCCTCGTCCCCGCCCGCCGCGGACAGCAACGGCTCGATGCCGCCGAGGTCCAGGTTCCACTTCCCGGCGCCGCTCTCGCCGTAGCGGTCGCCGAGCGTGCCGTTCGGCACCGTCGGCCGCCCGTTCGCCGCATCGAGCAGGACGGTGCGGAACTCCGCGTGCTCGGCCTCCGCCTCCGCCCCGCCGAGGTCGGCGGCGGTCAGGAACTTGCCCGGCACGTACGTCCCGGGTTCGCGCTCGTCCAGCGTGACCAGGAACGGAAGGTCGGTGTACCGCTTGACGTAGTCCTGGAAGTACGGGGTGGTGCGGTCGACGAAGAACTCCTTGAGGATCACATGCCCCATGGCCATCGCCAGCGCCCCGTCGGTGCCGGGCTGGGCCGCGAGCCACTCGTCGGCGAACTTCACGTTGTCCGCGTAGTCCGGGGAGACCGCCACCACCTTCTGGCCCCGATAGCGCGCCTCGGCCATCCAGTGGGCGTCCGGGGTGCGGGTCACCGGCAGATTGGAGCCCCACATGATCAGATACCCGGCATCCCACCAGTCCCCGGACTCGGGCACGTCGGTCTGGTCGCCGAACATCTGCGGCGAGGCCACCGGCAGGTCGGCGTACCAGTCGTAGAAGGAGAGCATCACCCCACCGAGCAGGGAGTAGAAGCGGGCCCCTGCGGCGTGCGAGACCATCGACATCGCCGGGATCGGGGAGAACCCGGCCAGCCGGTCCGGACCGTACTCCTTGATCGTGTGGACGTGCGCGGCGGCGACCAGCTCCACCGCCTCGTCCCAGCTCGCCCGCACCAGGCCACCCTTGCCCCGGACCGCCTTGTAGCGGCGGGCGCGCTCCGGGTCGGACACGATGTCCGCCCAGGCCGCCACCGGATCACCCAGCCGCGCCTTGGCCTCCCGGTACATCTGCAGCAGCACGCCCCGCACATACGGGTAGCGCACTCGGGTGGGCGAGTACGTGTACCAGGAGAACGCCGCCCCACGCGGGCAGCCGCGCGGCTCGTACTCCGGGCGGTCCGGGCCCACCGACGGGTAGTCCGTCTGCTGTGCCTCCCAGGTGATGATGCCGTCCTTGACGTACACCTTCCACGAGCACGAACCGGTGCAGTTCACGCCGTGCGTGGAGCGCACCACCTTGTCGTGCGACCAGCGGTCCCGGTAGAACTCGTCCGCCTGACGGCCACCGGTCCTGTGCAGCGAGCGCAGATCCTCCGAGACCTCCGCGCGGGTGAAGAACCGGCGTGAGCGCACCAGCGCCTCGGCCACCTCGCCGTCCAGCGCCGCCTGCCGCTTCCCGTGTTGCCTGCCCGATGTCGGCTCGGTCTGTGCGGCCACCGCTCCGCCCCTTCCTCGGGCCTCGTCGCCCATCTGGATGCTCGGTTCGGTCCCACCGGGGAGCGCCACTCCTCGCCTGCCTCAAACTCTGACATCCGCACCCGACACCCCATGCTTTTTGTTGCGCCGAACGGCCGCCCACCCCGCAGCAGGCGGCCTGCAGTACGCAACCTCCGCCTGGCCCGAGTGGCCCCTGACCAGGGCCGGATGGCCCATGGGCACGGGCCGCACCGTGCCTGCACGCTGGAAGCGGCAGGTCCCCAGACCCTCACCGGAGGCAGGTCATGACCGCTCCCACCACCCTCAGCATCCTGCGCGCCCTGCCCGCCGAGCACCGGCAGCGGCTGATGCGGATCCCACGGGAAGTGATGTTCCCCCAGGGCGCCCGCCTGTTCGAGGAGGGTGGCCGGGCAGACCGGTTCTGGATCATCCGCACCGGCACGGTCGCTCTCGACCTGCATGTCCCCGGCCGCCGGGCCGCTGTCATCGAGACCCTCGGCCACAACGAACTCATCGGCTGGTCATGGTTGTTCGCCCCGCACGTCTGGCATCTGGGCGCGGAGGCGACCTCACCGGTCCGGGCGTACGAGTTCGACGCCACGGCGGTGCGCACGATGTGCCAGGACGACCCCGGGTTCGGTCTGTCCGTCACTCGGTGGGTGGGCGACATCCTCGCCCACCGGCTGCACTCGACCCGTACCCGCCTGCTCGACCTGTACGCCCCGTACGGCAGCGGCAGCGTCGTCTGATCCACCCGGGCCCGAGTCAGCGGCCGGCACGCCCCTGGATGCGGATGCCGGCTCAGTGCCCTTGCTGCCTCAGCCGGTCCCGGGCCTGACCGGCGATCATCGCGGCCTGGATGCGCCGCTCGACACCGAGCTTCGCCAGCAGGCGGGAGATGTGGTTCTTCACGGTCTTCTCGGCCAGGTACAGTCGCTGCCCGATCTGGCGGTTGGTCAGGCCCTCGCCGATCAGCGCCAGAATCTCCCGCTCCCGGTCGGTCAGGCCCGGCAGCCCGTCCGGCTCCGGCTCCGGCTGCTGCCCTCCGCGGAGCCTGGCCATCAGCCTGGTCGTGGCGCTCGGGTCGAGCAGCGACTGGCCACGTGCCACGGTGCGTACGGCCGACACCAGGTCGGAGCCCCGGATCTGTTTGAGGACGTACCCGGACGCGCCCGCCATGATCGAGTCCAGCAGGGCCTCCTCGTCGTCGAACGAGGTCAGCATCAGGCAGGCCAGCTCGGGCATCCGCGAGCGCAGCTCCCGGCACACGGTCACACCGTCGCCGTCCGGCAGCCGGATATCGAGCACCGCCACGTCCGGGCGCAACGCCGGGACACGCACCAGTGCCTGCTCGACCGTGCCGGCCTCGCCGACCACCGAGATGTCCGGCTCGTCGTCGAGCAGGTCGCGCACTCCCCGCCGTACCACTTCGTGGTCGTCCAGCAGGAAGACCCGGATCGGGCTGCCGGGGCCGGACTGCTCACTGTCCGCCATCAGTTACTCCTCATGTCCGTGTGTGGCGTTCCTTGCCGGTGCCCGGTCGTGGGCGAGCCCGACTTCTCCTCCAGATCCTGCTCGTCTCAGGGCCGAAGGGGCAGGGCCGATCGGCCCTGCCCTTCGAACCCGCCTCACCGCGCCGGTCAGCCGTTCCAGGTCCAGTCGGCGACTTCCGGCAGGTCGGTGCCGTGTTCGCGGATCCAGTCGTGGTGGCGCAGCCGCACGTCCTCCATCCGCTGCCGTACGGCCGCGGCGCGCACCGCGAGGCCGGGAACGCGGTCGATGACGTCCATGACCAGGCGGTAGCGGTCGAGGTCGTTGCGGACGACCATGTCGAACGGCGTGGTCGTGGTGCCGATCTCCTTGTACCCGCGCACGTGCAGATGCCGGTGTCCGGTGCGGCGGTAGGCGAGCCGGTGGATCAGCCAGGGATAGCCGTGGTAAGCGAAGATCACCGGCTTGTCGGGGGTGAACAGGCCGTTGTACTCGAATTCGGTCATGCCGTGCGGGTGTTCCTCGCTCGGCATCAGTCGCGCGATGTCGACCACGTTGACCACGCGCACCGACAGCTCCGGGAGGTGGCGGCGCAGCAACTGCGCGGCGGCCAGCACCTCCTGGGTGGGGACGTCGCCGGCGCAGGCCAGTACCACGTCCGGTTCGCCGCCGTTCTCCGTCCCGGCCCACTCCCAGATCCCGGCGCCGCGCGCGCAGTGGACGCGGGCCTGCTCCATGGAGAGCCAGTCGAAGCAGGGCTGTTTCCCGGCGACGATCACGTTGACGTAGTCGCGGCTGCGCAGGGCGTGGTCCGCCACCGAGAGCAGGGTGTTGGCGTCCGGTGGCAGGTAGACCCGTACGGCCTCCGGGCTCTTGTTCATGATGTGGTCGACGAAGCCGGGGTCCTGATGGGAGAAGCCGTTGTGGTCCTGGCGCCACACATGCGACGTCAACAGGTAGTTGAGGGAGGCGATCGGGGCGCGCCAGGGCAGGCGGCGGGTGACGCGCAGCCACTTGATGTGCTGGTTGACCATCGAGTCGACGATGTGGACGAAGGCCTCGTAGCAGGAGAACAGGCCGTGCCGTCCGGTGAGGAGGTAGCCCTCCAGCCAGCCCTGACAGGTGTGCTCGGAGAGGATCTCCATCACCCGGCCGTGCCGGTCGAGGTGCTCGTCGACGTCGAGGGTGCCGGCCTGCCAGGCCTTGCCGCTGGCGGCGTAGACCGCCTGGAGGCGGTTGGAGGCGGTCTCGTCAGGGCCGACCAGGCGGAAGTCGCGTCGTTCGGCGGTCGCCCTCATGACGTGTTCCAGGAAGTCGCCCAGCACGCGGGTCGGCTCATGCATCGTGGCGCCGGGCTTGTCGACGTCGACCGCGTACGACTCCAGTGGCGGAAGCGGGAGTTCGCGCAGCAGCAGGCCGCCGTTGGCGTGCGGGGTGGCGCCGAGCCTGCGGGCGCCCTCGGGGATGCAGGCCAGAACCTCCGGGCGGGGACGGCCCTGCTCGTCGAACAACTCCTCCGGGCGGTAGGAGCGCAGCCAGTCCTCCAGCTGCCGTAGGTGCTGGTGATTGTCCCGTACGGCAGACAACGGGACCTGGTGGGAGCGCCACGTGCCTTCCACCGGCAGGCCGTCGACCTCAGCCGGTCCTGTCCAGCCCTTGGGGGTGCGCAGCACGATGACCGGCCACCGGGGGCGCTCGGCCGCGCCCTGCTCGCGGGCGGCGTGTTGGATCGCGGCGATGCGGTCCAGGGCGGTGTCCATGGCGTGCGCCATCGCCTGGTGTACGGCGGCCGGGTCGTCGCCCGTCACGTGGATCGGGTCGTGGCCATACCCTTCGAGCAGGGCGTCGAGTTCGGCCTCGGGGAGCCGGGCCAGCACGGTCGGGTTGGCGATCTTGTAGCCGTTGAGGTGGAGGATCGGCAGGACGGCACCGTCGTGGACCGGGTCGAGGAACTTGTTGGAGTGCCAGGAGGCGGCCAGGGGGCCCGTCTCCGCCTCGCCGTCGCCGATGACGCAGGCGACGACCAGGTCGGGGGCGTCCAGTGCGGCCCCGTAAGCGTGGGAGAGCGAATAGCCCAGCTCACCGCCCTCGTGGATCGAGCCGGGCGTCTCCGGCGCGACATGGCTGGGTACCCCGCCCGGGAACGAGAACTGCCTGAACAGCCGCGCCATGCCGGCCGCGTCCCGGGTGACATCGGGGTAGGTCCGGGTGTACGAGCCTTCCAACCAGGAACCCGCGACCACTGCGGGGCCGCCGTGGCCGGGCCCCCAGATGCACAGGGCATTCAGGTCGCGGGCCCGGATGACGCGGTTGAGGTGGGTGTACACGAGGTTGAGGCCGGGGGACGTGCCCCAGTGGCCCAGCAGCCGTGGTTTGACGTGCTCGGGCCGCAACGGCTCGGTCAGCAGCGGGTTGGCCATGAGGTAGATCTGGCCGACGGACAGGTAGTTCGCGGCACGCCAGTGGGCGTCCAGCGTCCTCAGCTCGTCGTCGGTGAGGTGGGCGGGCGCCTGCGAGGTGTCGACGGACATCTGGGTCCCCTTCCGGATCGGGGTTCGGCGGCAGGTGCATGTCGTTCCGCACCAGACCACCCTCCGACGGATCCCCGGGTACCCGACAGGGCCGATGGGACCACACCCACCCGCTGAAGGGGCCGGGACACCGCTGACCCGTCGCCACGACGACCACAGGGCGGCGGAAGTGGTGCAGCAGGGTGTGCGTCACGGTGCCGACACCCGCTCAGTGCTGCTGCGCGGGCACGCGCTGGGAGACGGCGTGGCGCACGCCGGTACCGGTGAAGGCGAGGGCCGCTGCCGCGACCAGCGCGAGCAGGGCCAGGCCGATCGCGTACGAGCCGTAGGCGCCGTACAGGGAGCCCATCACCAGCGGCGGGACGAAGCCGCCCAGACCGCCCGCGGCACCGACGATGCCGGTGACCGAGCCGACCTTGCTCGCCGGGGCCAGCAGCGCCACCAGGGCGAACACCGCGCCGCTGCCCGCGCCGAGCGCGCCGGCCATGGCGAGGCAGGCGAGCGTGCCCAGCGGCACCAGGGACGGGGTGAACGACTGCATGACGGCCCCGGCCATCACCACGGCCAGTGACCAGCCCAGCACCCGCACCGGGCCCATACGGTCCGACAGCCAGCCGCCCACCGGCCGCATGGCCACCGCGAGCAGCACGAACCCGGCCATCCGGTTCGCCGCGTCCGCCTGGGCGAGGCCGTAGCCGGTCCTCAGGTAGGTCGGCAGGTACACGGAGAAGGCCACGTAGCCGCCGAAGGCGACGGCGTACAGGGCGGACGCCTGCCAGGTGATGCCGAGCCGCAGGGTGGCAGCCAGGCGGCGGGCCAGCGGCTCGGCCGGCACAGTACGGCCGGGTGCGTCCCGCAGCATCAGCGCGGCCACCACCGCGTAGACCGCGAGTACACCGGCGGTGATCAGGAACGGACTGGCCATACCGTACGCGTCCACCAGCTTCACCGTGGTCAGCGCGCTGATCGCGGTACCGCCCATGCCTGCGCCGAAGATCCCGATGGCCAGGCCGCGCCGCTCGGGCGGGAACCAGGCGCTGACGAGCGGCACGCCGACGGCGAACGCGGTGCCGCCGATGCCGAGGAAGAAGCCGCCGATCAGGAGCGCGGCGAGCGAGGAGTGGCCGGCCAGCCCCAGGTAGAGCACCGGAACGATGGTCCCGGCCGACACGATCGGGAACATCACCCGCCCGCCGTACCGGTCGGTCAGGGCGCCGACCGGGATCCGGCCCAGCGACCCGACCACCACCGGCACCGCGACCAGCAGCGACTGCTCGAATGAGGTCAGGTCGAGGCTGTCCTTGAAGCGGGGTCCGAGCGGGCTGAGCAGCGCCCATGCCCAGAAGTTCACGGCGAAGCCCACCGTCGCCAGGGCCAGCATCAACCAGGCTCTGCCGGGCGGCGACGAGCCCGGTCCTGACGTGTCCCTGTCGTTCCTCGCCGACTCGAGCATGCCGTCCGTCCCTTCCTCAGGCGGTGGCACGGCACCGGACAGCAGTGACCAGGCCGTCCCACCCGACGCACCCGTATCCAAGTTGCCCGCGAGGCTCAGTCGAAACAGGAGCTACGGATCGGTGGGGCCACGCCCGGGGAACCCGGTGGAAGGGCAGACTCAGGGACGCGGCGACAACGTCTTCGCCTGCGCTTCGTATCCGGCGAGGCAGAGCCTGAGACTGCACTGGTCCTCGGCCTCGACGAACACCTGCTGACCCCAGTAGGTGGTGAGGCGGTGCGCGACGTCGACCAGCCGACGGCGGTCTTCCGGCGTATACGCCGGGAAACGCGCCCAGCCCTGGTCGGCGATCTTGTTGCCGAGTTCGCTGAACAACACAGCCCGGAAGCGCTGCTCTTCCTCGTCGGTCAGCGGTGTGGTGGCGCCCTCCGCGGGCAGCACCCGGACGTTGTAAAGGTCTCGTATCACTGCGCGGCTCGCCATCCACTCAAGGTCTGTGCGCCAGAGCGTCTCTGATCAGCTTAGCGATCCCATGCAAGGCGTAGTGCCTGGTATGGGGTGTGCCCATCGTGGCGGGGTGGCGTGGGCGTGCAGGTGGAAGCCCGCACCCAGCGCTGCCCCTCGGGGCCGGTGTCGGCCGGTGGTGGGTGTGCTGATCGTCGTCACGCCCTGGTGCCGGTGGGCTGCGCGGGGCAGCCGTCTTGGGCCCGTGTGAGCGTGTCCCTCCGGACGCTTTCCCACTGGACCCGAGGGGCCGGTGGGGGAGGGTGCCCTGCGTCGCCTGGGCGCGGGGCGTGTGGAACGTGGCCGGGTGGGTCCGGTCTTGGACCGGTCCTTCCGGCGGGTGGCGGTGGTGGCCGGTGCGACCACGGCTGTGGCTTCGAGCGTGTCCACCACCGAACGGATGACCATGGCGCCGGTGGCGCGGTCGGTGACGGTCTTGGTCTGGTGGGCCAGGCCGCGGGCGGCGATGCGCTGCCAGGCTCCGGCGTCGCGGTCGCCCTGCCAGCCGCACTCGGGGTTGGGGCAGATGGCCCATTTCCAGCCGGGCGCGGTGGGCCGATCGGGGGCCTTGCGGTGGCGCAGCGGGACGAGGCAGCGGGGGCAGTGCCGGGAGGTGCCCCGGGCCGGGACGGTGACGACGGCGATACCGGCCT
>NZ_JBQQCE010000223.1:0-15393 GCF_052245645.1 Streptomyces sp. KR55
ATCGAGCACGCCAACGCCAAGAACGACGTGGCTACTCAGCAGCAACAGGTGGACGCCATGATCACCGAGGGCGTGGATGCGATGCTGCTCGTGGCTGTGGACGCCACATCGCTGGGCTCGGCGGTCGAAGAGGCCGCCGACGCGGGCATCCCGGTGATCGCCTACGACCGGCTTGCTGAGGGCCCGATCTCGGGTCATGTGACCTTCGACGGCGAGGAGGTCGGCCGGCTCCAGGGCAGGGCGCTTCTGACGGCCATGGGTGACAGGGCGGACGGCGGCCAGATCGTCATGATGAACGGCGACTCCAGCGACCCCAACGCGACGTCGTTCAAGAAGGGCGCGCTGTCCGTACTCGACGGGAGGGTGAGGATCAGCAAGGCGTACGACACACACCAGTGGAGGACGGAGGAGGCGAACATGAACATGTCCGGCGCCATCTCCGCCCTCGGCGCCGACAACATCGACGGTGTCTACGCTGCCAACGACAGCCTCGCCGCCGGCAGCATCTCCGCCCTCAAAGGCAACAAGGTCAGCCCGCTGCCCCCCGTCACCGGGCAGGACGCCGAGCTCGGAGCGCTGCGGCGTATCGTCAGCGGCGATCAGTACATGACCGTCTACAAGCCGTTCGCTCCCGAGGCTTCCGCCGGTGCCGCGATGGCCGTGGCCGCGGCCCGCGGTGAAAGCCTGGACCGAGTTGCCAAGGACACGGTGAGGACGAGCAGTGGGAAGACGGTTCCGGCCGTCATGCTCACCCCGGTGTCCGTGACCGTCGACAACATCGAGGACACCGTGGTGAAGGACGGCGTGTACACCGTCCAGCAGATCTGCACCCCCCAACTCACGGCCGCCTGCAACAGGGCCGGGCTGACCTGACACGCCGGTTCCGGCCCGGCCCGGGCCCCGGAAGGAGATGGTTTCCGTGCCGGCTCCCCCCTTGCTGGCACTGCACGGGGTGTGCAAGCGCTTCGGTGTCGTCGAGGTCCTCACCGACGTCGAACTGGAGATTCACGCCGGCCAGGTCGTCGCTCTCCTCGGCGACAACGGGGCCGGTAAGTCCACCCTGGTCAAAGTGATCTCCGGCGTCGCCCCGGCGGACAAGGGCGTGATCGAGTGGGAGGGCGGGCCGGTCCACATCAGGCGCCCCCACGACGCCCGGGACCTCGGCATCGCCACCGTCTACCAGGACCTGGCGCTGTGCGGGAACCTCGACGTCGTCGGCAACGTGTTCCTCGGCCGGGAGATCCGCAGGTTCGGGTTCCTCGACGAGATGGAGATGGAGCGCCGCACCAGACGCTTGCTGGAACGTCTGACCAGGAACGTCCCCGATCTGCGCGCTCCCGTCGTCTCACTGTCCAGCGGCCAACGCCAGACGGTCGCCATCGCTCGCGCGCTCCTCGGCGGCCCACGCGTCCTCCTCCTGGACGAACCCACCGCAGCTCTGGGATTCGAGCAGACTACCGAGGTGCTGGACCTCGTCGACCAACTGCGTGACAGCGGCGTAGGAGTACTGCTCATCAGCCACAACCTGGGCGACGTGAAAGCTCTCGCGGACCGGGCCGCCGTACTGCGGCTCGGTCGCAACAACGGCTTCTTCGACGTGAACACCGCGTCCCAGGAACAGATCATCTCCTCCATCACCGGCGCCACGGAGAACGTGCCCCGCCGGCCGGCCGCCCGGGACGCGGTGTGGTGAAAGGACTGCGCACCATGGCCGACAACACGCGGACCGCCCCCGCACCCACCGACGAGGCCCGTCAACCGCACGCCGGGCGGGCCGTCGCCCATGCCGTTCAGGGACGGATGGCCGTCCTCCGGCGCAAACTCAGCGCCGGTGAACTGGGCTCACTCCCCGTCGTCCTGGTTCTTGCCGCAGTCTGGATCGTCTTCCAGTCCCTCAACGAGAACTTCCTCTCCCCCCGGAACCTGTCCAATCTCAGCGTCGACATCGTGGGCACGGGTCTGATCGCGGTCGGCATCGTCTTCGTGCTGCTGCTCGGTCAGCTCGACCTGTCGGTCGGCTCGATCAGCGGCCTCGCGGCGGCTGTCTTCGCCGTTCTGAACGTGAACAACGGCGTGCCGGAATGGCTCGCCGTCATCCTCGCGGTGCTCGCGGGTACCGCGGCGGGAACCATCCAGGGCTTCTCCTTCGCCAGAACCCGGGTGCCGGCATTCGTCGTCACACTGGCGGGGCTGCTCACCTGGAACGGCCTCATGCTCTACATCCTCGGGACCAGCGGCACCGTCAACCTCGACGAGAACGGGCTCGTCGCCAAGCTGACCAGCTACTACTTCACCAACGACGCCGTCGCCTACGCGGCGGCGGCGGTCGGCGCGGGCCTCGTCTTCCTCGTGCCCTACCAGGACATGCGCCGCCGCGAGGCCCTCGGCATGCCGCACCGTTCACTCCAGGGCATCGTGGTGCGCGCGGGAGCAGTGGCCGTGATCGCGTTCGCCGCCGCGTATCTGCTCAACCAGTTCCAGGGTCTGCCGCTCGCCCTGTTGATCTTCCTCGTGGTAGTGGGGGGCCTCGACATCGTGCTCCGCCACACGCACTACGGGCGGCAGGTCTACGCACTCGGCGGCGGCGTCGAGGCGGCCCGTCGCGCCAGCCTCCATGTGACGCGGGTGCAGACCGCGGTGCTCGCGGTCTCGGGCACCATGGCCGCGGTCGGCGGCCTGTTCCTGGCCTCGCGCATCACCTCGGTGAGCCAGGGTTCAGGCACGGGCGTCCTGCTGCTCAACGCCATCGCAGCGGCCGTCATCGGCGGCACCAGCCTGTTCGGGGGACGCGGTACGACCTGGTCCGCGGTGCTCGGCATGCTGGTCATCCAGTCGATCGCCTCGGGTATGGCGATCACGGACATCCACACCGCCGTGCAGTTCATGATCACAGGTGGGGTGCTCTTCGCGGCGGTGGTCTTCGACGCACTGTCACGACGCTCGCAGGAAGCGCACGGGCGGGCTTGACGAGCCGCCTCCACGGACGCAGACCGACCCGGCCGCTGCACACATGCAGGGACCGGGTCATTGGTCGAGCGTTGGGCAGGCCTTGCACCTGCATCTTCCCGCGGGTGGCGGGACGTCTTGCCTTGGACCACCAACGCATGGCCCGCCGCACGAGGTTCGGCGGTGCGTCCGAGATCCACGCTAGTGCGGGCATGCTCGCGGCGCGCGGTGATGTCGACCGATCGGGTGAGGCAGACTCGCGCCGGGTCCACGCCACCGGGCCGGCCATCGTGCCCCGGTAGCCCGCCGTCCGAGGCGATGCCGCTCAGAGCCACCCGTGGATGAAGAGCTCCCCTGCGTGTTCCAGCACGAATCGGGCTACCTGCCTGCCCAGCTCGATGCCCGCCTCGTCGGCCGATCTGGTGTGGATGCCGGAGAGGATGCGCGCCTCGACGTTCTCGTCCGCGAGTTGCCTCCACGTGGTGTACGTCCTTCTCACGCCTGGCGCGGTGGGGCTGGTCAGGTCGAAGGGGGCGGTGCGTGCCCCGAAGAGTGCCGACAGTACGGCCTCCGCGGCCCCTGCGTAGGTGGTGTGGCCGCTCGGGTAGTCGGGGTGGGCCGGCGTGGTGTGCAGCGGCGTCCAGTTCGGGTCGGGGTCGATCGCTCCGGTGCGGATCGCGGTGACCGGACGCCATCGTTCGTGGGCGTACTTGCTGTCGGAGGTCGCCACCTGGGTGTCGACGAGGGCGACGTGGAACAGGGCGATCCGCCGTGCCTGCTCGGCCGTTCCGTGCGGGGAGCGGGACAGGGCCACGCGCAGCGGCTCGGTGTAGAGGGTGAGGGAGGAGCCGAGCCAGAAGCTGGCCGTCTCCGTCTGGTGCGCGCTGCGCGCCGTGCTGTCCGCGGCGCCGTAGGCGCGTACCTCGGCGAGGTCGGCGGCGTAGCGGCGGGAATCCAGTGCCGGCGGCGGGCCGAGCCGGAACTGGCTCGGGGTCCTGAGCAGGAAGGGCTTGGCCAGACGGTTGCCGTACTGCGTCGCGGGCGCGTACGCCGGTGGTGTCGGCTGCCACCGGCCGGGCGCCGGGGCCGGCACCGGGTAGGGGGCGTTGACCGAGGCGGGATCGAGGCCGTCGCCCTGCCGGGAGTCGAGGACGAGCCG
This sequence comes from Streptomyces sp. KR55, assembly GCF_052245645.1. NCBI lineage: Bacteria > Bacillati > Actinomycetota > Actinomycetes > Kitasatosporales > Streptomycetaceae > Streptomyces > Streptomyces sp. KR55. The sequence goes on from NZ_JBQQCE010000223.1 coordinate 4,106, forward strand.
GGCCTGGCGTCGTCCGGCCGCGATGCCGAGGTCTCGGGCCTCGCCGTCGGGCAGCGAGGCGAGGGCCTGCCGCAGCGTCGTGTCGAGGTGCTCGGTGCGACTCGGAGCCAGGGTGACCAGCGTGTGGTGTACGGCGCCGGCGAGCGCCGCCTCCTGGTATGCGGCGCGGTCGACGCCTCCCGGCACGCTGCGGGTGGCGCGGGCCGCCGCGAGCCAGGCGATGGCCCAGGTGCGGCTGTTGGTGACCTGGGTGGACGCTCCGGCCGCCGCGAGGGTCTCGGCCGTGGCGTCGTACCAGGTCAGGACCGTGGAGATGCGGTCGGCCGCGGCGGCCTGCGGGACGGCGGCGAACGTGGTGAGTACGGCGGACGCGCCGAGGGCGACGATGGTGCGGCGGGTGGGGTGCGATCCGGGCGGGGTCACGCGTACTCCTTGGGTGAGGTGGGGACGGCGGTGGGACGCGGCAGTCCGTAGTGCTCGCGCAGGGTGGTGCCGTCGTACGTGGTGCGGAACAGGCCGCGCGCCTGCAGGATCGGCACCACCTGGTCGGCGAAGAGGTCGAAACCGCCGGGCAGCCAGGGCGGCATGATGTTGAAGCCGTCGGCGGCTCCCTGCTCGAACCACTCCTGGATCTGGTCGGCGACCTGTTCCGGTGTGCCGGCGACGACTCGGTGGCCGCGCGCCCCCGCGAGGCGGTGCAGAAGCTGGCGGACGGTGGGCTGTTCGCGGTCGATGATGTCGAGGACGAGCTGGAAGCGGCTGCCGTTGCCGCGTTCGCCGCTGGTCTCGATGAGCCGGCGGTCTACAGGGCCGTCGAGCTCGTCGGCGCTGAGCCGCAGGCCCAGCAGCCGGTGGAGCAGCTGGAGGGAGTACTCGGGCTGGGTGAGGTCGTTGAACTCCTCGTGCAGCGCGCGTGCTTCCGCCTCCGTGGACCCGATGAAGGGACTGATGCCGGGCAGGACCAGAACCTGGTCCGGGTTCCGGCCGAGGGCCGCGGCCCTCGCCTTGAGGTCGGCGTAGAACTCCTGGCCGCTGCGCAGGGTCTGGTGGGCGGTGAACACGGCCTCGGCGTGGGCCGCGGCGAAGGACCGGCCGTCCTGGGACGATCCCGCCTGGACGTAGACCGGGCGGCCCTGCGGAGAGCGGGGCAGGTTGAGCGGTCCGCGCACCTTCAGGTGGCGGCCCGTGTGGTTGATCTCGTGGATACGGTCGGTGTCGGCGAACAGCCCGCTCTTCCGGTCGGCGACGAGGGCCTCGTCCTCCCAGCTGTCCCACAGCTGGGTGACGACCTCGACGAACTCCCGCGCCCGGTCGTACCGTTCGGCGTGCACCGGGTGCGCGTCCAGGCCGAAGTTGCCGGCGGCCTGCGGCGCACCGGTGGTGACGATGTTCCATCCGGCGCGTCCCCGGCTGAGGTGATCCAGCGACGCGAAGAGCCGGGCCAGGTTGTACGGCTCGGTGTACGTGGTCGAGGCGGTGGCGATCAGCCCTATGCGCTCGGTGGCCGCGGCGATCGCGGACAGCCAGGTGAACGGCTCCAGCCGGAAGCGGCTGGCGTAGCGCACGTTGTCGGCCAGGGACGGGCCGTCGGCGAAGAAGACGGCGTCGAGCGTGGCCCGTTCGGCCCGGCGGGCGAGGTCCTGGTAGAAGCCGATGTCCAGGATGCGGCCGGGGTCGGTGCCGTGGTAGCGCCAGGCGGCCTCGTGGTGGCCGCCCGGGTAGACGAACAGGTTCAGATGCAGCTTCCGGGCACTCATGCCGCGCTGTCCTCCTCCACGGGGTCCACTCCGAGTTGAACGAGCAGCCGGCCGCGCAGTGCCGCGTACTCGGTGCTGCCGTGGCGGCGTGGCGCCGACAGCTCCACAGGAACGTCGGCCGCGATCCGGCCACGGTCGAGCACGACGACCCGGTCGGCCAGGGCGATGGCCTCGTCGACGTCGTGCGTGACCAGGAGCACGGCAGGCCGGTGCCGCTCACACAGGCGCTTGAGCAGCGCGTGCATCCGGATTCGGGTGAGCGCGTCCAGCGCGCCGAACGGTTCGTCGGCGAGGAGCAGTTGCGGCTCGCGTACGAGGGAGCGGGCGAGGGAGACACGCTGCTGCTCGCCACCGGACAGCTCCACCGGCCAGGCCTGCTCGCGGCCGGCTAGGCCGACTTCGGCAAGGGCGGCCCTGCCGCGCTCCTCGGCGAGCGGCCCGTTCAGGCCCAGGACGACATTGTCGAGCAGCCGTTTCCAGGGCAGCAGCCGTGCGTCCTGGAAGACGACGGAGACATGCTCGGGGGCGGTGAGGTCGCCGCTGCCCGCCACGTCGTGGTCGAGCCGGGCCAGCGCGCGCAGCAGGGTGCTCTTACCGGATCCGCTGCGCCCGAGCAGGGCCACGAACTCTCCGGGGGCGATGGCCAGGTCCAGTCCGTCCAGCACCCTGCGCTGCCCGAAGGAACGCACCAGGTTCTCGATCCGGACCGTCGGGCGGCCGTCGGTGTCATTCAGCCCGCCAGGGTGCGTCGCCATGACAGGGCCCTCCTCTCCACGAGCCGTACGAGGGCGTCGGAGACGAGGCCGAGCAGACCGTAGACGACGAGTCCGACGATGATGATGTCGGTCTGTCCGTAGGTCCGCGCGAGCTCCATCATGTAGCCGATGCCGCTGGTGGCGTTGACCTGTTCGACGACCACCAGCGCGAGCCAGGCGGCGGTCACCGCGAACCGCATGCCGAGCAGGAAGCCGGGGAGGGCCCCGGGCAGGACGACATGGCGGACGAAGCCGAGCCTGCCGAGCCGTACCGTCTCGGCGAGTTCGGCGTAGCGGTTGTCGATGGTGCGCAGTCCGTTGTGCGTGTGGATGTAGATCGGGACGAAGACGCCGAGCGCGATCGTGATCACCTTCATCGTCTCGCCGATGCCGAACCAGAGGATGAGCAGCGGGATCAGCGCCAGCGAGGGGATGGCCCGCTTGATCTGCACGGGGCCGTCGATCACCGCCTCGCCGAGTCGGCTGAGACCGGACACGAGCGCGAGGACCAGCCCGGCGAGCACGCCGAAGAGCAGTCCGAACAGGGCGCGTTGGGCGGAGGTGGCGAGGTTGGACTGGAGTCGTCCGTCGGCGATGAGGTCGCCGGTGGTCTGCGCGATGATCCACGGTGCCGGCAGACTGCGGGCGTCGATGAGGCCGAGGCCGGAGCCCGCCGCCCAGAGCGCGAGCAACAGCAGCGGGCCGATCGCCCAGCCGTAGGGTACGGGCCGACCGGGGCCGAGCCGTTTGCGGCCGGTACGGCGAGTGAGGACGGCGGGCGCCGGGGTGTGCACGGCCGGCGCGGCCTGTCGGTCGAAGGCCGTGCTGCTCATGACGGCGTCCCTTCTCCGGCGATGGCCTCGGCGGCCACCGGCTCGTAGCGGCGGTCGAACAGGAGGTCCGCGGTGAAGGGCTCCCGGTTCTGCTCCTTGGCGAGCAGGTCGACGGTCTGCTGCTGACGGCGGATGGCGGCGGTCCAGTCCGCGGGAATGTCCGGGTGACCGGCGCGCGCGACGAGATACTCACCGTCCTCGCGGCTCAGCCCCTGGTCCTTGACGTAGTAGCCCGCGACCCATTCCTTCGGGTGCTGGTCGATCCAGATCTGCGCTCGCGCCCAGAAGGTGATGAGCTCCCTGATCGCGGCCGACTTCTGTGCGTCGCTGACGGATTCGGTGAGCGCCCACAGATGGGCGGGGTCGTCGCGCAGCCCGTGTTTGATCGTCGTGCCGCCGTCTTTTCCATACTTCGTCAGATAGCGCTTGATATTGACGTCCCCGAGAGGGGCGGCATCCACTTGCCGGTTTCCGAGCGCCGTGGGATAGACGTCGCCGGTGCTGGCGATTTCTACGAGTTCCACGTCCTTCTGGGTGAGGCCGGCCTTGGCCAGGATGCGCAGGACCAAGGCGCCCTGGGCCTGTCCCGGGCTGTAGGCGATCTTCTTTCCGCGCAGGTCGGCGAGGGTGGTGATGTCGGCGCCCGGGGCGATACCCAGCTCGTATATCGGGTTTTCGATGGGGTCCTTGCGGAATTTCGCCGCCACGAGCTTGGTGTCGAGTCCTGTCCAGTGGGCGTTGATCGACGGGATCTCCGCGGCCGAGCAGATGTCGAGCGCGTCGGCCCGGAAGGCCTCGGAGCACTGGGGGCCACCGCTGATATTGGCCCACTTCACCTTGAACGGCAGCTTGTCGATCTGCCCGGACAGCTCCAGGGCGACCTTGAGGTCGGGCGTGCCGACCGTGAGAGTGGTGCCGGGAGAGACCGTACCCGGGATCTTCTCGGCGGAGACGTCCTTGCTGCCGGCCGTGGACTGCGCGCTGTCCACGCATGAGGTGAGGGCGAAAGGGAGGGCCACAGCGGCCACGATGGTGAGGTGCCGAAATCCGGGCATGCGTATGCGAGGGGTCATGATGGCCTTCACAAAGATGGGAGAAACCGCTCTGGAAAACGGGTTACGACACCGGAGACGGTGCAACCGAAACGGAAGCGGGCGGGACGGGCAGTTGGGTGCAGGTCAGCGACACACCGCGGTGGCGACGCGCATCAGATCGATGGCTCGCCTCTTTCGGAACTGCCGGGGCTTCCGCATGCCGACGAAGCTAGCTGTACGTCAAAAACCGGTCAAGGAGCGGGCATTGGTTTCGCCGCCACTGCAATGACAGCTTCGTCGGTGCGCCATGTATGCGTAACAAATCAGCGTGGCGAGTGCCGGCCGAGCCCTGTCACCGAGTGGCCCTGTCACCGGCGATCGCTCAGGAACCGTACTTCAGACGACCGGCTCGCCGATTCCCAGCAGGTTCCCCTCACTGTCACGGAACCAGGCGGCGCGTTCACCATGTGCGCCCTTGCTCGGGTAGTTGCCTTCGACCTCGGCGATCCCGTCCCTGGTGCGCAACCCAGGTACATCAACCTCTTCGAACACCACACCGCGCCGTTTGAGCTCCGACACGACGGTCTCGATGTCGTCGACCTCCCATGCCATCTGGGTGAAGGTACCGGGAGAGGCTCCGATTGATCGGAACACCACGAAGTCCGCGCCGCCGCACCGGTACAGCAGCCCACCGGGCCGTTCGTCGACTGGCTCCAGGCCGAGCCGCTCGGAGTAGAAACGGCGTGCCCGGTCCAGATTCTGGGCGGGAAGCCGGGTCGCCACGCGTGCCCGGCCCAGAAGGTTCCGGTCGTCTGCGTCCATGTCTCCAGTGTGCCGTGGGCAGCGGCCGAGGGCCTGTGCAAGGGTGCTTCGGGCGTTGACACCCTCGGCATACAGAGGACTTCGTGCATCTGCATCCCCGCTCCCTGTCCGGCTGGACCATGGCCGTGTTCGGGGTTGTGAGCAGGTGGCGGTCGACGGCGCTTGGGGGTGTTGTGGCGTGTATGGGTGAGCGTCCGGGCAGTGGCAGGCACGCTTGCCGGCGGGGAACGAGAGTTCTTGCATCGAATGCGTGACCTTCGCCGGTGGTGGTCGTTGGGTGTGGTGACGGATTTCTTCGACACCGGGCCAGGGGTGAAGGGGTGAGTGGACTGCGGGAGGTGGCGGCGCCGTTCGTGGTGCCCGGCCCCTCGGGGGTCGCGATCCGTACCCGGCTCAAGCACCTGACCGCCGAGGACGAGAAGGTGCTCCGCCTGGTCGGCGACCACCTCGGTTCGCTCGCCTCCCGTGATCTGAAGGTGCGGTGCGCGGCCGGGCTGGAGCACGACAGTGAGCAGTGGGCCGAGCGCAAGCGCACCCTCACGGAGGAGTCCTCCTCCCGCTGGGCAGGCAGCACCACGAAGGCCACCCACGATCAGTGGGCGCTCGCCCGGCGCGGCCAGCTCGCACACATCCAGAACCTGGAAGCGGGTGTGCGCACCATCGCGCACCGGCTGTCCCTGCCCGTGGGTGAGAAAGGCGGCAAGCGCGCGCCGGGTGGCTACCGCAGCAAGCAGGAGTGGTTCGCCAAGACCCGCCGCCTGCACCTGCTCGAAGACCGGCTCGAGGCGGCGCGGGCCGACCGCGAGGCCGGCGTCGTGCACGTGGTGCGCGGCGGGAAACGGCTGCTGAACACCCGCCACCACCTGGACGCCGCCCGGCTCACCGAGCCGCAATGGCGCAAGCGGTGGCAGGCCGGACGCCGGTTCCTGCAGGCCGACGGCGAGGCCGGGAAGCGGTACGGCAACGAGACCATCCGCGTCACCCCCGACGGCGAGGTCTCGGTCAAACTCCCGGCGCCACTGGCTCACCTGGCGAACGCCCCGCACGGCCGGTACGTGCTCACCGCCCGCGCGAACTTCCCGCACCGGGCCAAGCAGTGGGCCGACCGCGTCAGTGCCCACCGGGCCGTCGCCTACCGCATCCACGAAGACACAGGCCGGGGCCGCTGGTACCTGACCGCGTCATGGACCATCCCACCGGTGACGACCGTCCCCCTGCGAGCGGCCCGCATGAACGGCCTGATCGGCGTCGACACCAACGCCGACCACCTCGCCGCCTGGCGCCTCGACACCCACGGCAACCCCGTCGGCGAACCCCTCCGGTTCGGCTACGACCTCACCGGCACCACCGGCCACCGCGACGCCCAGGTCCGGCACGCCCTGATCCGCCTGCTGCACTGGGCCAGACGCCACGGCCTCGCCCTCGCGGTCGAGGACCTCGACTTCACGGCGGAGAAGACGCGGGAGAAGCACGGGCAGCGCAAGCGGTTCCGGCAGGTCATCTCGGGGTTCCCGACATCAAGGCTGCGGGCCCGGCTCGTCAGCATGGCGGCCGAACTTGGCATCACCCTCGTCGCCGTCGACCCGGCCTACACCTCCAAGTGGGGCGCCCAGCACTGGCACAAGCCCCTCACCACGAAGACACGCAAGACCACCCGCCACGACGCTGCCGCCGTGGCGATCGGCAGGCGCGCCCTGGGGCACCCGATCCGGCGACGGACGGCACCGCCCCCGCAGCACCAGAGCGATGCTGCGGGGCATCGGACCGTCCAGGCCCGACCGGGCACCCTGGGGCGTGAGGGAAACCGCCCCCGCAGTCCCGGACCACGGACACGATCCGTGCGCGCCGGACGCGGAGCGAACGCGGTGGACCAGAACGCCCAACACCGTTCGGGGCGTTCGGCTGAGCATGAGTTCTGGCAACAGAACTCACTGCCGCTCAGCCTCTATGAACGGTTCTCGCCGCCGCCATGGGCACGGTGGGGCTGATCGCCCCGGACGCCCTGCTCACCCTCATGGGCCTTACACCCGTAGCAGGCTCTGGGCGCGCGGAGGCAGACCACACCCTGGTCTTTCTCACCGCCTCCGCCATGGCGGCGCTCAACATGGGCGTGTACTACGTGCTGGCCTCGCTCACCGACTGGAAGGCATTCTTCCGCTGGACTGTCCCCTTCCGCCTGCTCACCTGCACCGTCTTCACACTCGCTGTGATCAGCGGCCGAGCGCCGACCGCCTTCCTGGGCGTGGGCCTGTGGGAGGGACTCGGTGCCGTGGCGACGGGTGCGGCCCTCCGCTACGAAAGGCAGCGCATCCCCGCCGAGGTCGACGGCCCGGCCGCCGCCTGACGCCGGGCGATCCGCCGCAGACCAGCTGCTTGCCGGGCGGCGGCAGCATGGCCGTCACGCCTTATGGGTGGCGGCTGCCGCGAACCGCCGACCGGATCCTGGTCCGCGGGTGCGGCACCTCCCTAGCCTCGGGGCATGGCGACCCTGTGGGACCTCATGCACGACTGCATCCCCGACGACCACGCCCGCCAGGTCACTTCGCGCTACTACCTCGACGAGGTCATGAGCGCGCCGGGCGCCCCGGACCAGGTGGTCGACCTGGGGTGCGGGCGGGGCACGTCCGCGGCGCTCTTCAAGAGACACGATCCGAAGGTGCGGTGGCTGGGAGTCGACATCCCCCGCTCTCCGGAAGCCAGGCAGCGCACACCCGGCGGCGATCCGCTGGTCCACTTCGACGGCATCCACCTGCCCCTCGGCTCGGACAGCGTGCCGCTGATCTACTCGCACCAGGTCTTCGAGCATGTCTCGCACCCGCGGGACCTGCTGGCGGAGGTCGGCCGGGTGCTGCGGCCGGACGGGCTGTTCATCGGCAGCACGTCCCAGTTCGAGCCGTACCACTCCTTCAGCCTGTGGAACTACACGCCGTACGGATTCCGGGTGCTGGTCGAGGAGGCCGGGCTCGCCCTGGAGGAGATCCGGCCCTCCCTGGACGGGGTGACCCTGATCATGCGTTCCTACCACGGCGAGCGGAAGGCGGAGTACGGGCGGTACTGGAACGAGGAGTCCCCGCTCAACGCCGAGATCGACAGTTGGGCGATGCACACGAGGCGGCGGACGGCCCTGGTGAACCTGCGCAAGCTCACCTTCTGCGGACAGTTCGCGTTCCGGGTCACAAAACCCCAGCGCCGGGTCTGAGGCCGGCCGGGCCCTGGCCGCAGCCGGCCCCGGGGACTCGGACCGTCAGCGGGACACCAGCAGTTCCGTCCAGTTCCGGGCGACGCGCTGCAGTGAGAACTCCTCCCGCACCTGTCGACGGGCCAGCTCCCCGGCGTCCCGCCAGCCTTCCTCCCCCAGCCCGGCCAGCGCGTTCGCCATCGCCTCCGGGTCCTCGTGGATCCACCGCCGGTCGTAGATCTCGTCCGCCCCCGGCCACGGCAGCAGGGCGGGGACGGCGGCGGAGGCCATGCCCTCGGCCGGGGCGAGGTGGAAACTCTCGTCGTCGCTGGTGGACAGCACATGTCCGACGCGCCTCAGCCAGCTCGCCACGTCTGCCCCGAACTCGTCGAAGACCACCGCCCCCTCGAGCAGCGGCGAGGTCTGCATACGGCGCAGTACGGCGTCGTAGTGCGCGCGTTCCTCGGGCTTGTTCCAGATCCACCAGTACTCCCAGGGCGGCTTGGACTTGACCGAGAGGTGCCAGCGCCGGTCCTGGGCGCGCAGCGTCTCGAGGACGTCGAGGCCGAGGTCGAGGCGTTTGCGGCTGGGCGCGATACCGATCATGCCCAGGCGGAAGCGGGCGCCGGGCACCTTGGGGCGGTCGAGCTGGTCGGTGTCCACCCAGTTCGGGATGACCGTGACCTTCGGCTCCGGCCAGCCCGTGTGCTCCAGGGTGCGGCGGACGTAGTACGAGCTGACGCAGATCACCGTGTCGACCGCGTCGATGTCGACCTGCCGCGGCCAGGCGGCGTCCAGTTCGAAGCGGTGCAGCCGGACGATGAGCCGGCTGCCGTGCCGCTTGTGGCGGCTGTACCAGACGGCGGCCGGACCGCACCACTCGACGACCACCACGTCGGCCCACTCGGCGAGTTCCCGGCTCGCGGCCGGGTCGTGGCGGGCGAGCGCCGGCCAGGCGTCGATGCGTACGTCGAGGCCGGGCAACGCACGGAAGTGGTCGAGGAGCCGGGTGAGGAACTTCAGGTCGTGGCCCGCGACGCCGACCCGCAGCGGCCGCAGCCGGGCGGCCACGGCGGGCGGTGCCGCAGGGAAGGCCTGGTCGAGCTGGGTGCGCCAGCGATCCGCCGCGGCCTGGAGCGTGTACCGGGCGGCCACGTCCCGGCAGCGGTCGGCGGCCAGACGTCTGACCTCCGGCTCGCGTACGGCACGGGCGATCGCCTCGACGGCGTCGTCGAGTCCGGCGCGCCCGGGCACGTACAGCGGATAGTCGCCGCCGAGCAGCGCCTCGTGGGCGGGCGTGCGGTTGAGGACGACGGGCAGTCCGAGTGCGCCGAACTCCAGGACCTTGGTGGACAGTTCGAGGCTCGCATCGAGGATGGGCTCGCGCCAGCCGAGGCCGAGGTCGCAGTCGGCGGCGATGCGCATGGCCTCCTCGCGCGGCTGCCCTCCGTGGTGCTCGACGCCCGGTGTGCCGTCCAGCGCGCGGGCCATGGCGGCCCGGAAGCCCGGGTGGGCCCGGTCGTCGTGGATCTTGTCCCCGACGGTGTGCAGCTCGGCCCGGATGCCCCGTTCGGCGAGCAGGGACGGCAGCCGTGTCATGGGCAGGGTGTTCCACAGGGGTGCGTACTTGCCGGTGTAGACGAGCCGGAAGGGGTCGTGCGGTCGCTCGTGCTCCGGCACCGGGAAGCCGGGCTCGGGTACCGCGGGCGGGCTGAGCACGCACTTGCCGCAGGCCTCGGGCACCCAGGTCTCCAGCAGACAGCGCAGCTCCTCGGTCTGGCACAGCAGTCGCTGGGAGGCGTCGGCGATACGGGCGAGCTCTGCGCGGGCCTCCTCGGTCATCTCGGCGGCCGACTGCGGAATGTCGGTCAGGTAGGTCCAGATCCGTCCCTCGAAACGACCGTCCGCGACCACCCGCGCGACCAGTCTGCGGCCACGCAGCACCAGCAGGTCACAGGGCTCGTCCTCATCGAGCCGGGCGAGCACCTGCGAGGCCTGCACAGGGGACAGCGGCCGGTCGGCCAGCCCGGGCAGCAGCCGTTCCTCGCACGGACGGACCACCGTGACCCCGGGCAGCCCGGCCAGCGGATCGATCAACCGCTCGGTGTGCACGGGCGCCTTGAGGACGAGCCTGGTCCCACAGCCCGCCCGTGACAGTGCCTGCACCGTCGACTGGGCCCACACCGCGGAGCCGTCGATCAGATTGAGGTCGACATCGCCGTAGACGATGGCATTCAGCGTCCGGCTCATGAGGGCTCCTTCCCGCACCAGGCGAACAGGCGGTGCCCCTGTCGCGCCCACAGCTGGGGCGGCACACCGGATGTCAGCAGCGACCGGCGCACCAGCAGAGGGCGCAGTTCGGGTACGAAGGTGTAGTCGTCGGCGGCGAGTGTGCTGCCCACCGCGTCGGCGCCGGAGTGCTCCTGCGCGCACATCAGGTCGAGCAGCAGCGTGCCGGGGCGGTCCTCGGCCGGGTCCGTCCAGTCGGCCACCCACGGTGCGAGGGGCTCGCCGGTGCGTACGGTCACGCCGGCGGCGGTGAGTTCGTCGAGTCCGGTGGGATCGGGGACGACGACCTCGGCCGGCCGGTGCATCTGGTCGAGCACCTGGGCGACGAGCCGGGCGATGTCGGCCCGGTCCTGTGGGGCGGCCAGCACGCAGATGCGGCGTTCGTCCAGCGGATCGGGGGCGCCGATCCGTCGGGCCAGCTCCGACAGGCGGACGCGGGTGCTGTCCGTCCGGAACACCTCGCGCAGTCGCTGTCTGCCGTCCGCGGCCGGGTCCAGGCTCGCGAGGCGCACACCGGTGTCGGTGTCGAGGACGGCGTCCCAGGTGAGCCGCGCGAGTCCGGGGGCCGCCGATGCCGGGCCGTCGCGCCACAACACGCAGGAGCGGCCCGACGCCCATAC